>NZ_JANXNX010000101.1 GCF_025353885.1 Sphingomonas sp.
TTCGGCGGAGTGGTCGAGACTCACTGGACGGGCCTTGCCAGTGAGAGCGCGCCGCTTGGGCGTCCAACATCGTCGACGACGGCAAAGTCGATGCGCGCCAAGCGGCTGTCGTCGGTGCGCGTCACGACGCGGGTCCAACCCCACGTCCGTCCGCCGTTGACGACCGACCCGCTGACGGTGCCGAAACCGGGGGCCGAAGGATCGCTCAACACAGCGACCGCCAGGTTGCGCGCCACGGTCTGCCCAATTTCACGAACAGCGAGCGCGGCGGTGGATGTCAGGGTCGCGCTTTCAAGCCTGAGCAATGCGAGCGAGGCGAGGCTGAAGATCGCCAGCGCTACCAGCATCTCGATCAGCGTGAAACCCCGTTCACGGTCCGACACGGACCGTCCCATCACCGCTGATCGCCACGGTGGCGTGGTCAGAATCGCGGACCAGGGTGAAAATGACAGGACTGGCGATGGTGCCGGTCGTGTCGAACACAGCGCGCCCGGTTCCCGTCCCATCGACGATGGCCGTCGTGCCCGGTTTCCAGTTTTCCGGTTCGAACGGCCGCAGGTTGATCGGCTGCCAGACGCCGTGCCGCCTTTGCGAGGCACCGTAGCCGCCCGCCGTTACCCAGACACTGATGTCGCGTGATTCGATGATCGCCTTGTCGCGGGCGGCGATCGCGCGGGCGGCGAAAGTTTCTGCCTCAGCGCGGACACGACCGCCCGGTCTCGGCATCCCCAGGACCACCGCCCCCGTCGCGATGCCGATTATCGCCACGACGACCATCAGTTCGATCAGCGTGAAGCCGTGTTCGGCGGAGCGCAGCCTATTGCCAGTTGCCAATGTCGGCATTTTCTCCCGTCCCTCCCGGCACGCCGTCGGCGCCAAGCGTGGTTATGTCGAAGGGTCCATGCTGCCCCGGGACGACGTAGAGATAAGGCCGCTTCCACGGATCTTTTGGCAGTTTTTTGATATAGCCTCCGCCCCCGGTTGGAGTTGGTGGCACGACCAGCGCCCGAAGGCCGTCAGCGGCCGATGGATAGGTCGCATTGTCGATGCGATAATGTTCGACCGCCTGGTCCAGCGTTGCGATGTCGGTCCGGGCAACCTGGGCATTGGCCTTACCCAGACTGGGGAGCACGTTGATCGCGACGATCGTCGTCAGCAGGCCGATGATGACGATGACGACCATCAGTTCCACTAGTGTGAAGCCGTTTTCGGCGGAACGCCGAAGGGGTGTAAACCCGTTTTCGAGAGATCGGTGGTTCCGCGTCATGTGCCAGCCAGTGTTTCGAGTTGCAGGATGGGGAGCAGGATCGATAGCACGATCAGCGCAACGACCGCGCCCATGATGATGATGATCGCGGGTTCGAGCAACGACAGCGCGGTCGCCGTGAAACCGTCGAATTCGCGTTCCAGATAGTCCGCCGCGCGTTCCAGCATGGTGTCGAGCTGCCCAGATGCCTCTCCCGATGCCGTCAGGTACACCAGCAACGGCGGAAACAGCGCTGTCCGTTTCAACGCGGCCGACAGGCTGTCTCCGCCCCGAACGCCCTCAATGATGTCGTCCGAAGCCTTGCGCAGGCGGCGGTTGTGGATCGTCTGGCCGGTCAGCACCAATCCCTCCAGCAGCGGCAGGCGACTGGCGACCATCGTCGACAGGGTGCGCGCCATGCGGGCGGCGTGCAGGTCGCGTGTCAGGCGGCCGATCAGCGGCAGCCGCAACCACGCGGTATCGAAGCGCAAACGGAACGCCTCGTCCTGCAAAGCACGCCAAGCAAGCGCCAATGCCGCCGCCATTCCGATCAGCAGCGCCCACCAATAACTGCCGAGGAAGGCCGAAATGCCCATGACGATGCGGGTCAGCAACGGCAGTTGCTGGCCGACGGTATCGAACTGCTCGACGACTTTGGGCACGACGAAGATCATCAGCGCCATGACAACGAACCCGGCGACAACTGCCAGGACGATCGGATAGGCCAGCGTCGTCAGTATTTTGGCGCGGATGGCCGACTGGCGTTCCTGCAAATCGGCCAGCCGCTCCAGGATTTGCGGCAATGTGCCAGCGCTCTCGCCCGCCGCAATCATGGCCCGATAGAGCGGTGGAAAGCTGCGCGGTTCGCGGGCCATGGCGTCCGACATGCGTCGCCCCTCGAGAACTCCGGCATGGACGCGGTCGAGGACCATCCGATGCGTGTCGTCCTCGCTCTGGCGGGAAATGGTGCGCAAAGCCTCCTCGAGGGGGGTAACCAGCGCCAGCGTCGCGAGTTGACGCGTGAACAACGTCAAATCCTTGTTGCTCAGGCGCTTGTGACCCAGATTTCCGGTCGAAACCAACGGGCTGTTGCGGGACTGGCCGGAAGTGGCGGGTTCAAGGCGGACGACATACAGGCGCTTGCGATCGAGGCGAAGGCGGGCGTCGTCGACGTTATCGGCGCTGATCGACCCGTTGCGTTCGCGCCCGGCGCCGTCAAGCACGATATATTCAAAATCAGCCATCGTCCGACCCGCTGCGTGAAATTCGCACGGCCTCCTCAGGGGTCGTCAGTCCCTGCAGCACCAGGTCGCGCGCGGCGGTGGCCAGGCTCGGCGCGTTGGCAAAGGCGTGGCGGGCGATGACCACCTCGTCCCCGCCGTCGTTGATCAGACGGCGGATCTTGTCGTCGATCCGGATGGCCTCGAACACGCCGATGCGCCCCTTGAAGCCGCTGCCGCTACACTGATCGCAGCCGACGGGTTCGGATATGATCGTGCCTACCGTAAAGCCAAGCAACTTGGCGACCGCCTCGCTGGCCTCGACCGGTTTCTGACAGGCGGGGCAGAGGCGGCGCACCAGCCGCTGGGCAATCACGGCACGCAATGTCGATGCCAGCAGGAACGGTTCGATCTTCATGTCGCGCATCCGCGTAATCGCGCCGACCGCGTCGTTGGTATGGACCGTAGACAGCACCAGATGCCCGGTCAGCGACGCCTGGACCGCAATCTCGGCGGTCTCGCGGTCGCGGATTTCGCCGACCATCACGACATCAGGATCCTGGCGCAGGATCGCGCGCAGTCCGGCGGCAAAGGTCAGCCCAACCTTGGGGTTGACCTGCGTCTGCCCGATGCCGTTGACGGCATATTCGACCGGGTCCTCGACCGTCAGTATATTGCGCGTGCCGTCGTTCAGCAGCCGCAGCCCGGCATAAAGCGTGGTGGTCTTGCCCGACCCGGTTGGCCCAGTGACAAGGATGATGCCGTTCGGTTCGGTAAAGGCATCGCGCAGCAGCGCGTTCAGGTCGGGCGCCATGCCAAGCACATCAAGGTTGATCCCGGCATTTTCCTTGTCCAGGATACGCAGCACGACACGTTCGCCTGCGCGGCTCGGCAAGGTTGACACGCGCACGTCGAGCAGCTTGCCACCCAGCGTTAGTGAAATACGCCCGTCCTGTGGGATACGACGTTCAGCGATGTCGAGCCGCGCCATCACCTTGATCCGGCTAACGATCACGGGTGCGACATGGGCGGGCATCCGCAAGGTTTCGCGCAGGAGGCCATCGATCCGCATCCGCACGACCAGTTCGGTCTCGTACGGCTCGACATGGATGTCAGAGACGCCCTGCCGCACGGCATCGGCGATGATGCCGTTGATCAGCCGGATTGCGGGCGCATCGTTGGCGGTGTCCAGCAGGTCGTCAGCGCTTGGGATGCCGCTCGCCAACGCATCGATGTCTTGCGATCCCATCGCCATCGCCGCGGCCTCGCCATCCATCTTGTAGCTGTCGGACAACAGCCGGTCGAACGCGGAGGCATCGGCGAAGGTCACGTCGAACGACCGGGCGAGATACCGTCGGATTTCGAGCAGCGCGCGCGGGTCGGCCCCTTCCCTCAGCGCGACCGCCATATGACCGTCGGTCCTGGGTTGCAGGACGACGCCGAACTTGCGCGCAAAGCCATAGGGAATGGCCGTGACGGGCAAGGCGAGCGGTTCGGTCATCGCTTGCGGCGCACCGGCGGAATGGGAAGCGGGCGGATGGTCGTCGTCGTGGTGGACGGCTGGATGAATACAGGCCCGGCCGGGTTAGCAGCCACCGGCGGATAAATCGGCGCGACCGGGGGCTCGACACCCATATAGTCCCGCAACAGCGCGTCGATGGACGGTTCCAGCTCTGGGTTCTGGTCGATCTGCTGGGTGCGGATCGTGGCATAGCGCCGCGCCGCCAGGGCCTGGGCGTCACCGGCGGTTTTCAGGATCGTAGGACGGATGAAAACCATCAAATTGGTCTTCCCGCGCGATTTCGTGCGCGACCGGAACAGCTCGCCCAGCACCGGTATGTCACCAAGCAACGGGACTTTCTCGATGGTCCGACGCTCATTGTCGTCGAGCAAGCCTCCGATCGCCATGATCTGGCCGTCGTCGACCGTCATCGTCGTCTGGATTTCGCGCTTGTTCAGGATCAGGTCGGACGAGTTGGTCGTCACCGGTCCCGAGATCGAGCTCACCTCCTGCCGCAGGAACAGCTTGATCGCCCCCCCCGCCCCGATCTGCGGCTTGACCTCCAGCTGGATGCCGACATTCTGGCGCTGCACGGTCCGGAAGGCATTGTCGAAATTGCCCGACAGCGCCTCTCCCGTCGTGACAGGTATTTCCTGACCGACCAGAATCTTTGCCTCCTGATTGTCGAGCGTCACGACCGAAGGCGTGGACAGCAGGTTGGACGTGCTGTCCTGCGAAACCGCATTGATGATCGCACCGAAATAGTTGCCGTTACCCAGCGGCAGGGCGAACCCGCCCGTCCCCCCCGTCGCGCCCGCCAGCGCGCCAAGGCCGTTGGTAACGAGCGCCTGGCTGTTGGTATTGCCGGTCGAGGTCGTCGTGGTCGTGCCGTTAACCGTGGTCGTTGTCGTGCTTCCGCCGCTCAACCTGTTTGAAAGCAGCGCGGACCCGACCGAAAGGATACTCGGCACCACATTCGAATAGGTCGTGAACGCGCCACCGCTCGGGCCGCCCGACAATAATTGGATACCCAGCTTGCGCGCGGTGGTGTCGGAAATCTCGACGATGATCGCCTCGACCAGCACCTGTTCGCGGCGGGAGTCGAGCTGGCGAATGACTTCGCCCAACGTGCGTTGGGTGTCTTTTGAAGCCGAGATGATGATCGCATTCGCGCCTTCGTAGCGGGCGATGATGGCGGACGAACGACCGTTGCCGCCGCCACCGCCGCCCGGAACGGACGACCCTCCTGCAGGCTGGGCCACGCCGGGTTGCGCCACTGTTCCCGGCAGCGAGCGCGCATTGGTCGACACGATCTGTGGCGTGACTGAAGCGGCCTGCCCGACCAGGGTCTGAAGCACCGGCAGCAGCTTTTCCGCGTCCGCATATTCGAGGAAGACGACGCGGATTTCGGACCCCGTCGCGGCATTGCGGTCAAGGTCGGCGGCAATGGCCCCGAACCGCGCGACGCTTTGGGGATCACCACGGAGCGCGATCGAATTCGAACTGTCGATTGCGACGACAGTGACATTGCCGCGTCCATCGGCACCACCGCCAGCGAGCGTTTGCAACGACGAGGCGATCTCGCGCGCGCCGGCGTTCCTCAGTAATACCACCCGCGTCGCGGCGCTGTCGGTGTCCAGCCGCCCGATCACGCTGCGTATGCGGCGGATATTGTCCGCATAATCGGCCACGACCAGACTGTTGCCCGACTTGTTGGCGGTGACCGATCCCTCTTTGCTGACCAGCGGGCGGATCGTTTCGACGACGCTCGCGCTGTCGACCGACCGCAAGCGAAAGACTTCAGTAACAAAGCTGTTGCGCGACGCCCCCAGCGACCCGACTCGGCCGGGTTGGGCCGATGCGGTGTCGATCGGTTGGATCCGGAACGCACCGTTGCCGGTGGCCACAGCAACCAGCCCATTGGCCCGCAATGTTGAAAGAAAAACTTCAAAATATTCGGATTTGCTGAGCGGCCGGTCGGTGACGACCGATACCTTGCCCGCGACTCGGCTTTCGATGATGAAGGTTCGCCCAGTAACCCGCGCTGCGTCCTGAATGAAGGCACGGATATCGGCATCGCGCAGGTTCAATACCTGTTGCGCTGGCGCAGCCGTGGCGAGCGCGATTGTCAACAGCACAGCAAACCGCCTCATTGGCCGAACCTCGTGCTCAGGGTCGTTGTCCGGCCTGCGCGCTCGACCGCAAAACTTACTGGTGTCCCGACCGGCAGGCTGGCGACCGCAGCCGACGCCTCTTGAACCGACCCGAACCCGGTGCCGTTGATTTGCGTCACGATATCCCCCGGAAGAAACCCTGCGGCGCGAAAGGCTTCGCCTGCACCTCTTGGCTCGATTGTGAAGCCGGTCACAACCCCTTTTTCCAGCTTGGGCGCAAAAGAAATGCCCACCCGGAGCTCTGCCACACTGGGGATTGCAGGTGACGTTGCTCCGGCAGTGTCGGTATCCGCTACCGCTGCCGACACCGACTGATCGAGATACAGTTGTTCGGCGACGCCACCGCGGTCGATGGTGACGCTGTCATTAGCCACCGCCTTTAAGCGGATACCCGGCATTACTTCGTCACCGACCGCAAAACTTTGTTGCACGCCATCAGGGGTCGCAATGATTGCCGATCCCCGCCCAGTCGCCTGGTCGACGCGGACCCCGAACAGTTTCAGGGGCAGGCTGGTGACCACCGCCGCGCCCGACGGGGCCGACATCCGAAAGAACGGATCGAACGCCTTTAACGTCACGACGCTGCTGCCCAATTCCCGGACCGGTCCTCCCCGCCAGTTTCCGACCGGTCCCAGCGGCGCAAGGGCGGTCCAGATCAGGCGACTGCATTGAACTGCAAGCACGACAGCCAGCGCAACCTCTGTCCACGCGTAGGGAAAACGCCGCGGCATCGCGCGCACCAGTCGCGCTCGCCAGGGATCAAGTTTCAACTGCATCGATACTGCATCGGTCGTGCCGCTCCGTTCCCGTCGCTTTGGACCGTTTATGACGGAAGTGCCCATCGCGCGAGACCGAAATCCCGAACGGACAATTTAAATCAGCAACAAAGCCACCAGCAGGGCCAATCCGAAAGACACGAATGTCGCGACGATCACCGGAATCGAAGCGCGCCAGCCCTGTTCCAGCAGCAGATTCATCGGCGAACGAATTCCCGTTGCCGTTACCGCCAGCAGCAACAGTGTCGTCGTCGCGGGCTTGGCCAGCGCGAGAGCAGGTTCGGGTATGGCGACCAGCGAATGGATGCCACACAGGATGAGGAAACCCGCGACGAACCACGGAATCCCGACCAGCCCGCGCTTCGCCTCGCCGTCCGCACGGAAGGCATACGCCACCGCCGCGAGTGCCGGGGCGAGCAGGGCAACCCGGGTCAGCTTCACGATCGCGGCGGTCTGACCCGCTTCGGGTGAATAGGAATATCCCGCGCCCAGAGCCTGGGCGACGTCGTGGATCGATGCCCCCATCAGGAAACCTGCCTGTCGATCGGTCAAATGCAGCGTGTGGGCGAGCGCGGGATACAGCGACATCGCCACGGCACTTGCCGCCGAAACCGCCACCAGGACGAGCGTAAGCTGGGCCTGGCCCGCGCGCTTTTCACCGAGCACAGACGCCAGTGCCAGCGCGGCCGATGCTCCGCATATCGCTACGGCTCCCCCTGCCAGCGTCCCGAACGCCGCGCCGCGCCCGACGAGACGCCCGGCAACAGTCCCCGACAGCGTCACGATGGCGACGAGCAAGACGATGGCTCCCAAAGCAACCCAGCCGAGGCTGGCGATCTGGGCAAAAGTAATCTGGAACCCGACCAGCACGATGCCCCAGCGCAATAAAGTCTTCGATGCAAAGCCGAGCCCGGCACGAAGCCGCACATCGCCATTGGCAAAGTTGAAAGCCAACCCGATCAGCAGCCCCATCAGCATCAGCGGCGCGCCGTAGTGTTCGGATAAATAAGCTGCTGCAAGCGCGGTGACGATCGTAATCGCCAGGCCAGGCAGATACGCGCCGATCCCGACCGCAGGCGGCGTGGTGTCCAGCAGATCACCGTAAAGGTCTGCAACCGGAGCAATGGGAGATGGGCGCGTCATCCGGGCGCTATGCCTGCAATCATCCCTGGCCGCCACTCACCTTGCCCGACCAACCATGCACCGCAAATCGCACTGGTTTCGCGCTGCCATGCGGCCCTCTGTCTCGATAACTGCGATAAGCTGGCCTAGGACGATTGCCATGAACACACGTTTACCGCCTCTGATTCTTGTCATGGCGCTGACCGGATGCGTCAGCACGGCAAAGTCGATCGTTACAGCCCCGTTCAAGGTGGCGGGCAAGGCCGTCGACTGGACGACAACAAGCCAGGATGAATCGGATCGCAATCGCGGTCGGGCCGAACGCAAGGCGGAGCAACGCGAAGAAAAGGAAAGGCGCCAGCGGGAAAAAGAACAGCGCCGACATCGCGACGATAAATAGTTCAGCAAGGATCGCGCGTCGCGGATCGCTATAACCCCCTCAAAACCATTCAAATTCATCCGTTTCCAAATGATTTGTTAACCAATTTAAGTCTTTAGTCTCGTTCCACAGCACCGGCCGGTTTCGACCGCTGCGCGTATTGAATTGGGGAACGGGCATTGCTTGAGGAAGCCCTGACAGTTTGTGAAGACACCGTATCGGCGGGGCCTCAACGCGGTTCTGCCTTACCGGCTATTCCAAAAAAGCTGGCAAACATCGTGACGGCGACCCTGCCCACCCTCGTGTTGGCAGCCTGTGGTGGCGGTGGTGGCGAAGGCACCAGCGCCTCGCCCGCTACCCCTCCCGCCCCGGCGACGCCCGCTGCCGCCGCTCCACCCACGTCCATCGAGGCCAGCCGTTTTCTGGCGCAGTCGACCATGGGGTCGACCAGAGCCGATATCGCCGAAGTCCAGGCGCAGGGCTACGAAAGCTGGATTACCGCACAATTTGCCATCCCGCGCGCGACTTCGCATTGGGATTGGATGATCGGCGCGGGATATGGCGCTGCCACCAACATATTTACATCGAACGGTTTCAACCCCAGCGTGTGGCGGCAACTGATCGTCAGCCAGGATCAATTGCGCCAGCGCGTCGGCATGGCATTGCTGGACTTCCTCGTCGTCGGCGTCGACGGCTTGAATGTTTCATGGAGCGGCATGGCCACCGCCGCCTATCTCGATCTGCTGCTCGACGGCGCGTTCGGCAACTATCGCGATCTGCTCGACAAGATTTCGACCAGCCCCGCGATGGGCCTGTTTTTGTCCTTCGCCGGAAACCGGAAAGCCAATGCGAGCACCGGGTCCGAACCCGACGAAAACTACGCGCGTGAGATGATGCAGTTGTTTACGCTCGGGCTACAAAAACTGAACGCCGACGGGTCGGTCCAGACCACCAATGGCAAGCCTGTCGAGATCTACACGCAGGACGATGTGTCGGGCTTGGCGCGCGTATTCACAGGGTTCAATCTGGACTCCGCAGACAGTTCGACAGCCGACCGGATGCGTCGCCCGATGACCCAAAAGGCTTCCGATCACGAACCCGGCGTCAAGACATTCCTCGGGACGACCATTCCTGCCGGAACCGATGGCTTTGCCAGCTTGCGGATTGCACTGGACACGGTGTTTGCTCATTCGAACATGCCTCCCTTCGTTTCCAGGCAGTTGATCCAGCGTCTTGTCACCAGCAACCCGTCGACTGCCTATGTGGGTCGGGTTTCGGCTGTGTTCGCCAATAACGGTTCGGGTGTGCCCGGCGACATGAAGGCCGTCATTCGTGCCATACTGCTCGACACCGAAGCACGAAGCGCGAGCGGCTTAAGCAACGCTAATGCCGGCAAGCTGCGTGAGCCCGTTATGCGGCTGACGGGATGGGCGCGCGCATTCGGAGTGACATCGCCGACCGACTTATGGCCGTTTGGCGATACCAGCAGTTCATCCAACCGCCTCGCCCAAGCGCCGGGGCGTTCGCCGAGCGTCTTCAACTTTTTTCGGCCCGGCTATTCCCCGCCAAACACGCCAATTTCGGCAGGCGCGATGGTTGCTCCCGAATTTCAGATCACCAACGAACCCAGTGTTATCGCCTATGTAAACTACATGCAGGAGCTGATTTCGAGCGGGTCTGGCGAAGCGCAGGCCAATTACGCCGCGGTAATGGCGCTAGCCAGCGATTCGCAGAAGCTTCTCGACGAAATAAACCTGATCCTGGCGGCCGGGCAGATCAGCGCGACGTCGCTTGCGACGATCAAGTCCGCCATCGAAAGCATCTCAGCAACGGGCACGAGTGGACCTGCGAACCGCGTCTATACCGCGATTTTGCTAGCCATGGCGTCGCCCGAATACATCACACAGAAATAGGGACACCATTATGTCCACCGACCAATCACGCCGCGCTTTTCTCCAGCGCTCCGCCGCCTTCGGGCTGGCAGGCGCTGCTTCGCCATTCGTCCTGAACCTCGCGGCTGCTGGCGAAGCAGCAGCCGCCGTGTCCAGCGATTATAAGGCGCTCGTCTGTGTTTTCCTGAATGGTGGCAACGACTATGCCAACACTGTCACGCCCTATGACCAGGCCAGTTATGACCTTTATCAAAAACTGCGGCCCGAACTGGCGTATCGGCGCGACAGCCTGACGGGGACCTTGCTCAGGCCATCAGTGGCACTGCCGGGCGGGCGTCAATATGCGCTGGGCCCAGCAATGCTGCCGTTGCTGCCAGCGTTCGACGCCGGCAAGCTGGCAGTCGTCCTGAACGTCGGCACACTCGCGCAGCCGACGACAAAGACCCAATATCGATCGAACGGCGCGGTCCTGCCGCCCAAGCTGTTTTCCCACAATGACCAGCAGAGCTATTGGCAAGCCTCCAGTCCAGAAGGCGCGCAGTCGGGATGGGGCGGCCGGATGGGCGATCTGTTTCAGAGCGGCAACGGATCGGCGACGCTGACGTGCATCAATCCGACCAACAACGCCGTGTTCCTGACGGGCAAGGCCGCGGTCCAGTATTCGATGGGCACCGGTGGTCCCATCCAGCTAACCGCCAATTCCTCGCTGTTTGGTTCGGCTTCGGCGAGCGCGGCGCTGAAATCCATCATGTCGGCGACGCATACGAATATGCTGGAAAACGAACATGGCCGGATCGGCAAGCGTTCGCTTGATACCTATGCGCAGGTTGCCGGGGCACTGAATGCTGCGACCCCGCTCGCAACGGCGTTCCCGTCAAGCAACGCGCTTGCCGACCAACTGAAACTGGTCGCGCGCATGATCTCGGTCAGCAGCCAGCTGGGTGCGAAACGGCAGGTGTTTTTTGTTTCGATGGGCGGTTTCGATCTTCACGATAATCTGGCGGCCAACCAGCCGATTTTGCTGGCCAAGCTGTCGAGCGCGATGAAAGCGTTTTACGATGCCACGGTGGAACTTGGCGTTTCGGACAAGGTAACCAGCTTCACAGCGTCGGATTTTGGGCGAACGCTCGTACCGAACAATGACGGCTCGGATCATGGCTGGGGGTCGATGCACTTCGTCCTGGGCGGCGCGGTCCGCGGGCAACGCTTCTATGGGACGCCCCCGGTCGTTGCGGACAACGGTCCCGACGATCTTGGACAGGGACGCCTGGTGCCGACGATCGCGGTCGATCAATATGCCTCGACGCTGGCGACGTGGTTTGGCGTTTCGGACAGCGACATGTCGACGGTGCTGCCCAACATCAACAATTATTCGCCCAGTTCGCGCAACCTGGGCTTCGTCTGATCGCTGAAGTTTGGTCTGACCGGCGTGGTGGGCGCGGCAGGGATTGAACCTGCGACCCCACCCGTGTGAAGGGTGTGCTCTACCACTGAGCTACGCGCCCCACGCCGGGGCCCAAGCCGCTACCCGCGACCTGTGCCAAATGTAAAGCCGCTTCGTGCTGGAAACCTTAGTTGCAGGCGTCTTTCAAGCCTTTGCCAGCCTTGAACTTCGGCTGGGTCGACGCCTTTATCGTCATCGGTTCACCGGTGCGGGGATTGCGCCCCGTCGATGCCTTGCGCTTCGTCACCGAAAAGGTACCGAACCCAACCAGCCGCACTTCATCGCCGCGTTTCAAGGAAGACGAGATGGTGTCGAAAACGGCTTCCACGGCCTTGACTGCATCGCCTTTCGACAAACCCGCGATGTCGGCAATCGTCGTGATAAGTTCCTGCTTATTCATCCAAGCCCCCAAAAAGGTTTCTCTGCATCGACACGCTATCGATTTAAACCGGCGCGTAGTAACGCTTCTCCGCCGGGCCTTGTCAAAGCAAAAAACCGGAACGGCCATACGTCCGTGCGTTCGTTCCAATTCGTAACATTATCTAATGGCGGACAGCTTCCTCGTTCACGACATGACTGTGGGGTGGCAAAGCGGCCAGTTCGTCTGCTTCGCTCCACTCGATTGCCAGCAATGGCTCAGTCAAAGCCAGCGCCAGCACCTCATCGACATGACGCACCGGAATAATCTTTAGCCCCTCGCGGATGTTTGCCGGGATTTCCACAAGATCCTTTTCGTTTTCATGCGGAATCAGGACGGTCGTGATCCCCCCACGCAGCGCCGCCAGCAGCTTTTCCTTAAGTCCGCCGATCGGCAGCACCCGGCCCCGTAATGTAACCTCGCCTGTCATTGCGACATCGCGCCGCACTGCGATACCGGTCAGCGTGGAGATCATTGCCGTGACCATGCCAATGCCTGCCGAAGGACCGTCCTTGGGCACCGCGCCCTCGGGCAGATGGATATGGATATCCTTGCGCGCAAACAGGCTCGGCTTGATGCCATAGGACGGCGCCCGCGCCTTCACGTAGCTGAGCGCAGCCTGGATCGATTCGGTCATGACCTCGCCCAATTTGCCGGTCGTCCTTACCTGCCCCTTGCCTGGCACAGTGACCGCTTCGATCGTCAGAAGTTCGCCGCCAACTTCAGTCCACGCAAGCCCGGTAACCGCCCCGATCTGGTTCTCCTCTTCGCCCAGACCGTGCCGGTATTTCAACACGCCCGCGAATTCGGGCAAATTGTCCGGGGTGATCGTGACCGTCGTGACCTTCTTTTCCAGGATCTGGCGCAAAACCTTGCGCGCCAGCTTGGCGATCTCACGTTCAAGCGTCCGGACCCCGGCCTCGCGCGTGTAATTCTGGATCAGCGCGCGCAGTCCCTCATCGGTCAGCACGAACTCGGTCGGCTTCAGGCCATGCGCCTCGATCTGCTTTTCGATCAGGTGGCGCTTGGCGATCTCGACTTTCTCGTCCTCGGTATACCCATCGAGACGGATAATTTCCATTCTGTCCAGCAGCGCCTGCGGCAGGTTCAGCGTGTTCGCAGTCGTCACAAACATTACGTCCGACAAGTCGATATCGACCTCCAGATAATGGTCCTGAAACTTGCCGTTCTGTTCGGGATCGAGAACCTCGAGCAGCGCCGACGCCGGGTCGCCGCGAAAATCCTGCCCCAGCTTGTCGATTTCATCGAGCAGAAAAAGCGGATTGCTGCTCCCTGCTTTTTTCAGATTGGTGACGATCTTGCCCGGTAGCGACCCGATATAAGTCCTCCGGTGGCCGCGAATTTCGGCTTCGTCACGCACGCCACCCAGTGATTGGCGCACGAACTCCCGTCCACAAGCCTTTGCGATTGAACGTCCCAACGAAGTCTTGCCAACGCCCGGAGGTCCGACGAGACAAAGGATGGGCCCCTTCAGCTTGTTGGTGCGCGCCTGAACCGCGAGATATTCGACGATCCGGTCCTTCACCTTTTCTAAGGCGTAATGATCGTCATCCAGCACCGCCTGCGCCGCCGCCATATCGCGCTTCAGCTTCGACTTCTTGCCCCATGGCAGGCCAAGCAGCACGTCGAGATAGTTGCGCACGACAGTCGATTCCGCTGACATCGGCTGCATCGTCTTCAGTTTCTTCAGCTCGGTCGTGGCCTTGGTGCGCGCTTCCTTGCTCAGTTTCAGGGTCGCGATTTTCTGCGTGTATTCGGCAATCTCATCACCTTCGCCATCCTCGCCCTCGTTGCCGAGTTCGCGCTGGATCGCCTTCAACTGTTCGTTGAGATAATATTCGCGCTGGGTCTTCTCCATCTGTCGCTTGACGCGGCTGCGGATTTTTTTCTCAACCTGCAATACGCCCAATTCGCCTTCCATGAAGGCAAACACCATTTCGAGACGCTTTGCGGGATCGCCCTCGGCCAGCAACGCCTGCTTGTCCGCAACCTTGACGGAGATATTGCCCGCGACCGCATCGGCCAATCGGCTCGCATCCTCGATTTCGCCTAGTTGCACCGATGTTTCGGCAGGCAGCTTTTTGTTGAGCTTGGCGTAGTTATCGAACTGGTCAACCACCGAACGCATCAGCGCCGCGGTCTCGACGTTCGTCGTTTCCTGCTCCTCGACAATGTTAACGGTCGCGGTCAGAAACTCCCCACCCTCGTCGAGGGCATCAAGAGTCGCGCGCGCACCACCCTCCACCAGTACACGGACCGTACCGTCGGGCAGTTTCAGCAACTGCATGACCGTCGCCACAACGCCCAAGTCATAAACATCGTCTCGGCCCGGGTCGTCATTCGACGGATCGAGTTGCGCCACGAGGAAGATTTCCTTGTCGGCCTCCATCGCCGCCTCAAGGGCAGCAACGGATTTATCGCGACCGACGAATAGCGGCACGATCATATGCGGGAACACGACAATGTCGCGCAATGGAAGGACGGGATAGTTCTGGCTCATGTCCGTCATATGGGCGGTGGCGACCCGGTCTGCAATCCAGGTCTGGCCGGTCGGCTTACCAGCCGCACGTCCGTCCCTTGTTCTGCGCCTGAAGCCAGCTCATCAATGGCTTGAAATAGGCGATCATCGACTTGCCACTCAGTTCGCGCGTGCCAGTGAACGCCTGCAACGCGTCGGGCCATGGCTTTGACTGGCCCATCGCCAGCATTGCGTTGAACTTCGCACCGACCGCCTTATTGCCGTAGAACGAGCAGCGATGCAGCGGCCCCCTCCAGCCCGCCTGCTTGCACGCCGCTTCATAAAACTGGAACTGGTACAGACGCGCCAGAAAGTAACGCATGTACGGGGTATTGCCCGGGATGTGATATTTGGCGCCGGGGTCAAAATCGGCTTCCGTCCGCATTACGGGCGGCGTAATTCCCTGATACTCGAGGCGAAGATCGGTCCATGCCTTGTTGTAATTGGCGGGAGTGATCTTGCCCGAGAATACGCCCCACCGCCACTTGTCGACCAGCAGGCCGAACGGCAGGAAGGCAACCTTGTCCATCGCCTGTTTTAACAACAGCCCAATGTCCTTGTCCGCACTTGGCATTCGGGACTTGTCCAGCAACCCGATCTGCACCAGATATTGCGGCGTGATGGAAAGCGCGATCGTGTCGCCGATCGCCTCGTGGAAACCATCGTTCGCGCCGTTTTGATAGAGCGGCGACTGTTTGTTATAGGCCCGCTGATAATAGTTATGGCCGAGTTCGTGGTGGATCGTGACAAAGTCGTCGCCGTTGACCTTCGTGCACATCTTGATGCGAACGTCGTTCAGATTATCGATGTCCCACGCGCTTGCGTGACACACGACTTCGCGGTCGCGGGGTTTGACGAATTGCGAGCGTTCCCAAAATGTTGCGGGCGGCTCCGCATAGCCGAGCGATGAATAAAAATTGACGCCCGCATGAACCATCTTTAGCGGATCATAGCCCTTCTCGACCAGCAATTCGCCCGTGTCGAACCCCAGGTCGCCTGCCCCCTTCGGCGCGACGACGTCGTAGATGTTGCCCCATTCCTGTGCCCACATGTTACCCAGCAGGTCGGCACGGATCGGGCCCGTCGGCTTTTGCACCTGGTCACCGTATTTCACGTTCAACTGCGCGCGTGTGTAGCAATGCAACTGGTCGTACAGCGGCTTAACCTCACCCCATAACTTATCTGTTAGCGCTGCAAAATCGTCGGCGGGCATATCATATCCCGACTGCCACATCGCACCGACATCGGAATAGCCAAGTTCCACCGCACCCTTGTTTGCGATCTCGACCATCCTGGCATAGTCGTTCCGCATCGGCGCACCGACCTGCGTATGCCAGCTCGTCCACATTTCCTGCAGTTCTGCGGGGTTGCGGTCGCTACCCATTTTGGCCTCGATATCGGAGCCGTTGATCGGTTGGCCATTCAGCATGCCCTTGCCTCTGCCATAGGCAGAGTTGAGCCGGGTTGTGATGACGTTCAGCTCGCTCGCCGAACCCGGCGTGGAGGGTGCCGGGATCGTCAACCCGTTACGCAGAAAGTCGAGCTTGCGCTTCGTGTCGAACGACAACCCCGGCACTTTCTGAAAGCGTGCGGCTTCCTTGGCAAGACGGACGCCCATCTCAGTGCCCTCGGCACCGACGCGTGCGGCGACGGCATCGGTGTCGTCGGTGATATAGGTGTTGTTGATCCACGAAACCTGCGCATTGAATACGCTAAAATCCGCCAGCTCTTTTTCCGTGGCGACGATGAACGCATCGGCATTTTCAATCATAGCAGCGGGCTCCGCCGTCCCGGCAGTTTGCGCGAGAGCGGGCATGGCGATCGCCATTGCGAACGCGGAAACGAACAGTTTCATGATTGGTCCAACCCCTTGCGACATCTATTAAGTCGCAGATTGCAACCCGGTTCTCAGCGGGTCAAGCGCTAAGAAATGACGCGATTGCCGCACCCATCAGCGGACTTGTAACCGATGACATATGGGTTCCTGGGACTGTCGCCAGTCGCGCATCGGGCAGCGCGGCTTGCAGTGCTGGGGCCGAACCATTGTCGTGGTCATCCACGCCGCACACCAGCAGCGTCGGCATCGTTATCCCTGTCAGTTCGGCGGGATCGGTATCGGCAAACGTCGCCAGTAACAGCGTTGCCGCAACCGGATCGATCTTCATCGTCTTCATGAACTGGATCGACAGCCAGTGCGGGTCGCCGCGCGTTGCCGTATCGGCCAGCGCAATCGCATCGAGGAAAAAGCGCTTTCGGTTGCGCCATCCCGCCAGTCCCTCCAGCCCCATCCCCCCCAGCACGATGCGACGCGGCGTCATCCCGCGCAACACGGTCCGCACCGTCGTTCGTGATCCCAGCGAAAACCCGCCAAGGTCGAACTCGGCCAGACCGAGCCGTGCAACCAGCGCTTCGGCATCGCGGGCCAGGACGTGCGCTGAATAGAGCGCTGGGTCATGCGGCGCGTCGCTGTTCCCATGGCAGCGCAGGTCGGGCATGATGACGCGGAAGCCCGCCTCGGCAATCAACGCCGCCGTCCCGAATTTTATCCAGTTCACATAGGCGCTAGAAAATAGGCCGTGCAACAGGATGACGGGCCGCCCCGCTCCCGTCTCTCGCCACGCCAGTTCAACGCCGTCGAACGAAGCGAAATGACTGAACGGCAGGTCGGGAACGGACGTCACGACGTTCCTAGGCCGCTTTCTTCAGGTACCGCCGTCCGAGCAATTCCGCGATCTGCACCGCGTTCAGCGCCGCGCCCTTGCGGAGGTTGTCCGACACGCACCACAGCGACAGCCCGCTGTCGACCGTCGGGTCCTCGCGGACACGGCTGACGAAGGTGGCATAATCGCCGACGCATTCCACGGGCGTGACGTATCCACCGTTCTCGCGCTTGTCGACCAGCATGATGCCGGGGCTTTCGCGTAGGATCGACTGGGCTTTTTTCGCCGAGATTTCGCGTTCGAACTCGATGTTCACCGCTTCCGAATGGCCGACGAACACCGGCACGCGCACGCAGGTTGCGGTCAGCTTGATCTTCGGGTCGAGTATCTTTTTGGTCTCGACAACCATCTTCCACTCTTCCTTGGTCGAACCGTCATCCAGGAAATCGTCGATGTGCGGGATGACGTTGAAGGCGATCTGCTTGGTAAACTTCTTGGCCTCCGCACTGTCACCGACAAAGATGTTGCGCGACTGCTCGAACAGCTCGTCCATGCCCTCTTTGCCCGCACCCGAAACCGATTGGTAAGTCGCGACGACGACGCGCAGTATTTTCGCAAAATCATGCAGCGGCTTCAAAGCGACAACAAGCTGCGCGGTCGAACAGTTCGGGTTCGCGATGATGTTTTTCTTGGTATAGCCCGAAATTGCGTCCGGATTGACCTCTGGCACGATCAGCGGCACATCGGGGTCCATGCGGTACAGCGACGAGTTGTCGATAACCGTGCAACCCGCTGCCGCAAAGCGCGGCGCGTGGATCTTGGTGGCTTCGGAGCCAATTGCGAACAGCGCCATGTCCCACCCGACGGGATCGAAGTTTTCGATGTTCTGGACCTTCAGCTTGCGTCCGGTCTCGCCAAAGTCAACTTCCAGACCCTGGCTCCGCGACGAAGCGACGACTGCGATTTCGTCCGCAGGAAATTCACGCTCGGCAAGGATGTTGAGCATTTCACGCCCGACATTGCCCGTGGCACCTGCGACGACGATCCGGTAACCCATTACTTCTGTTCCTTGTTTACAACCTGGCGGTCCAGGAACCCCAGTATCGTCTTCCATAAATGGGCAGAAATGCCCGGTCCGGCAACCCGGTGCGTTTGCCCCGGATAGACCATCGTTTCGAACGGATGTGCGCTTTCCTGCAATCTTGCCATCAGCGCAGTCGAATTTTCGAACACCACATTGTCGTCCGCCATGCCGTGAACCAGCAGCAGCGGGTCGGCAATCGCGCCGGCATTGGGCAGGGCATCCGATCGCTGATATGCGGCGGCCTCGGTCGTCGGATTGCCCATGTAGCGTTCGGTATAATGCGTGTCGTACAATTCCCATCGCGTCACCGGAGCGCCCGAGACACCGGCGGCAAAGACGCCGGGCGCGCGTTCGAGTAGGCGTAGTGCCATGTAACCGCCATAGGACCAGCCATAGACAGCGATCTTCGCAGGATTGACGAAATCCTGTTTTTTCAGCCAGTTGACCCCTGCAATCTGGTCATCGACCTCGACCGACGACATTGCGCGATAAATCTGCCCTTCGAACGCGGCACCCCGGTCGGGCGTCCCGCGACCATCGATCGAGAACACCACCCACCCCTGCTGCACCAGATATTGCTGGACTACCCCGCCCCACGCGTCGGTTACCTGACGCCCGGCCCCCGGTCCGCCGTAAACCTGCATGAACACCGGCGCGCGCTGGCCCGTGGCAAGTCGCGGCTTCAGCAATTTATAGTGGAGCACCGACCCATCTGCCGCCTTCAGTGAGCCGAACACGGTCGGAACATGTTCCGCCAGGTAGGGCGCATAGGGGTGCAACCCGTCAACGCGGTTTTCCTCGACCCACGACAGGCGCTGGCCCGTTGCATCGGCGAGATAGGTTTGTTCGGGCTGGTTGGGATTGGAGCGCGTGACGATGATCCGGCTCGCGTCGCGGCTCATCACGGCGTTGTTCCACCAGCCATTTTCGGTCAGCAGCGTCACTGCCCCGCCCTGCAACGGCACCGAATACAGGTTCTGGTCGATGGGCGTGTCGCGGTTACCGGTGAAATAGACCAGCCCCTTGGTCTCATCCACGCCAACGACGGTCTTGACCATCCACGGACCGCGCGTGAGTTGAGCCCATTTGCCCGCATGCCAGCGATACAGATGGCTGAAACCATCGCGCTCTGACGACCACAGGATGCTGCCATCCCTCAGCGCGTGAAAGTCATCGTGTAGGTTCAGCCATGTTTTCGAATGCTCGCTGAACACCACAGTCGATTTGCCCGTCGCCGGGTCGACCTTCAAAAGGTCCAGCGTCTTCTGGTCTCGGGATTCGCGCTGAACATACAGTGTCTTACCATCGGGCGACCAGTTCACACGTGCCAGATAGATGTCCGGGTTCGTGCCGAGATCGACCCTGACCTGCCCCGACCCGTCAACGTTGATCACGAAGAGGTCAACCACCGCATTGGCCGCCCCTGCGCGAGGGTAGCGCTGGTCGTACACTTTCGTGCCGTCGGCTCCGATGGCGGCGCGACTGACAATAGCGACCTTGCTCTCATCGACGCGGGCAACGGCGAGCCGCTTGTCGTCGGGAGCCCACCATGCCCCCTTCGTGCGATCCATTTCCTCTTGTGCGACGAATTCGGCCAGCCCCCAACTCAGCGCGTCACCTCCACCACGGGTCAGGCGTCGTTCGGACCCTGTTGCAAGATCGGCCACGAACAGGTTCTGATCGCGTACGAACGAAACAAAGCCGCCGCGCGGGCTGATCGTTGCGTCGAGTTCCGTTGATTGTGTCGCGGTGATGCGCCGGACCTTGCCATCGAGCGTCGCGATGAACAGGTCGCCATCGAGCGGCACGAGCAAGGATTTGCCATCGGGTGCCCAGTCGTAGGCGACGATGCCCTTCGTGCCGCCGATGCGAGCCCGTTCGCGTTGCATCTTTTCGGCTTCGGACAGTTGCGCGCCGTTACCGATTTTCGCTGAATCGACCAGCATACGGGCAACGCCGGTCCTGGTGTCGACGGCCCATAAATCATAGCGCTCACGGTCATCGGCGCGTGGGCGCAAGCTGGTGAGCAACGTCCCGTCCGGCGACAGCTTCAACGCGCGCGGAGCCGCACCGCCCAGCGCCGGGCTGGCGAACAGGCGCTCTAATGTGAGCTTTTGAGGCGTGGCTTTGTCAGCCATGGCGGGAGTCCCGATAGCCGCCAGTGCCAGCAATGCGACGATTATGCGCACAGACGTGTTCCACCGCGCGCGTCACCCGAGCACAGGCTAGGGTCTCCGGCGGATGGAGATGCCAGCCTGCGCCGGCATGACGAACTGTTGGTTTAGCTGCTGGCTTTGACATCACCACGCGTATCGCGACGCTCGGCAATCCGTGCCGATTTGCCGCGACGACCGCGCAGATAGTAAAGTTTCGCACGACGAACGGCACCCTTGCGGACGACCTCGATCGAATCGATGTTCGGCGAATAGAGCGGGAATACGCGCTCTACGCCTTCACCGAATGAAATCTTGCGAACAGTGAAGCTCGATCCCATGCCGCGGTTTGAACGGGCGATGCAGACGCCTTCGTAATTCTGGACACGAGTGCGCTCACCTTCGACGACGCGGACGCCGACTTTAAGTGTGTCGCCGGGCCGGAATTCAGGAATGGCGCGCTTTGCAACGTGCTTGGCAATGTTTTCGGCTTCGATCGTCTGGAGGAGGTTCATGCCCTCGGTCCCTTCTTCTTTTCGTGCGCGCCAGAGGGCGACTGGACCCGAGCGTCGATATGACGCTCCCAAAGATCCGGCCGCCGTGACCGTGTATCGGTTTCGGACATCGACTTTCGCCACGCCAAAATCGCCGCATGATCCCCCGATCGCAACACTTGCGGGATCATCCGTTCCTCCCATATCGCAGGGCGGGTGTACTGCGGGTATTCCAAAAGCCCTGTTTCAAAGCTCTCTTCATCCCCACTGGAAGCCGCGCCCATTACGCCGGGAAGCAGTCGGATGCAAGCATCGAGCAGCACCATCGCGCCGAGTTCGCCACCCGACAGGACAAAGTCGCCGATCGAGACCTCTTCAACGTCACGCGCCTCAAAGATGCGCTCGTCGAAACCTTCGAACCGCCCGCACAGAATGATCACTCCGGGGCTGCTTGCGAGCGCCCGAACGCGAGCCTGAGTGAGCGGAGCCCCGCGCGGGGTCATTGCGACCACAGGAGCGTCCGGGTGAGCCATGCAGGCATGATCGATTGCGCTGGCGAGAACATCGACCCGCAACACCATACCAGCCCCGCCGCCCGCCGGCGTGTCGTCCACTGAACGGTGTTTGTCGGTAGCGAAATCGCGGATCTGCACAGGTGTGCAGGACCAAATGTTTTCGGAAAGTGCGCGCCCGGCGAGCGACGTGCCAAGTAGGCCGGGAAACATTTCTGGATAAAGGGTCAGGATTTGCGCCGCGAAAGTCATGGCCGACCGACCGCCACATAGCAGACAAGCCCTGAAACGACACCGACAACGCCAAGGGCCGCCAACATCAGAGCGCCCAATTTTCCACCTCTAAACCCGGCACATCGGCGAAGTCCGCCTCATTGTTCGTCACGACAATTGCCCCAACGCTCAACGCGTGGGCCGCGAGCAACCGGTCGAACCGTGCGCGTTTGAATGGCAAGCGCGCGTATTCGCGTGCGGCGGCTTCGTCGAACTCAATGATCGGGATGACGCTCACAAAAGCATCCAGCACATCCTGGCGCGGAGGCTTGCCATTCCAGGTGCCAAGAGCGACCTCGGCAAAGCTGATTGCCGAGATCGCGACATCGTCCGGATAACAGGAGGCAAGACGCTGGTTGAGGAGCGAGTCAGCCTCGCCCCCCATTGAGTAGATCGCAAGACCGGAATCGATCAGATACCGCGTCAATTGCCCAACAGCGCCTTGCGTCGGGCAATGGCGCTTGGGCGCTCCTCGAAGTCTTCGCGAGGCGCAGCCTTGAAACCAGGCATTTTTCCGGCGAACCCACTGACATCAATCTTGCGCTTCGGAGCGACAGCGGGTTGCACCCTGAACGACATCGGAGCCTCCATCACCATGCGAACTTCGGTGCCTTCGGGAATGCCAAGACCTTTCGGGAGGCGCAGGGCAACTGAATTACCGGACTTGAATGTTTTGCCGAGATATTCGTCGTTCATCACATCGTCCGTATACACGCGATGTATATACTAGACAGCAAAGTCTGTGTCAATCACCACGTGCTCCCCCCATTCGGGCACCGCTTCCAGGTTCATGGGGACCATGAAGCGTTTACCGTTGGGATGCTCGATTTCCAGCACGTCGCCCGCGCCGAAGTTTTCGATGGCGATCACGCGGCCGAGGTCTTCGCCGTCGCCGCTAACGCAGGGTAAGCCGATCAGGTCGGTGTGGTAATATTCACCCTCGGGCAGCGGCGGCAGCGAGTCGCGGGGCACGGTCAGCTCGGTTCCGCGCAGGCGTTCAGCCGCCGTGCGGTCGGGAATTTCGGCAAAGCGGGCGATCGCGCCATTACTGCCGTGGCGAAGCGATTTCAGCGTGAAGGCACCGCCATTGAAACTGGCGTGCGCCTTCAGGCTGGTTTCGTCTTCGGCAAAGATCTTCAACCGGACCTCCCCGCCCACGCCATGCGCGCCGATAATCGCGGCGAGGGTGACGGAGCGGGGGGCGGTCAAGATCAGGCTTGGGTCGGGGTTGGTTCGACTTCGGCCTCACCCTCGGCAGGAGCGGTCGCGCTCTCACCGATCGGCGCTGCGGGTGCGGCATCGACGGCACCCTCTGCAGGAGCTTCGGCCGAAACACCCGCGTTGACTGGCTCAACGTCAGGCGTCGCCTCAACAACCGGAGCTTCGTCGACCGGCGCAGCTTCGGCAACTGAAGCTTCGTCGGCGACCGGCGCTGCGACTTCAGCAGCCGGTGTTTCTTCGACAGCAGGAGCGGCCTCTGCAACCGGCGCTCCTTCGACGACAGCTTTGGTGACCGGAACCGCTTCGACTTCGGCAACCGGCTCTTCAGCGACGACTTCTGGCTCAGGAGCAGGTACCGCAGCGGCAGCAGCGGCGGCTTCAGCGGCATCGGCGATGCGCTTTTCGTTCTCTTCCTTGCGCTCGACGGCCTTCTCGCCGGGCTTGCCCTTGTTCGGGTTGTTGCGGGCAGCACGTTCCAGAACGCCCGCCGCATCAAGGAAACGGGCAACGCGATCGGTTGGCTGCGCGCCGACGCTCAGCCAATGCTTCGCACGCTCGGTGTCGAGCACCACGCGCTTTTCGTCGTCCTTGGCGAGCAGCGGGTTATAGCTGCCGATCCGCTCGATAAAATTACCGTCGCGTGGCGAACGGACATCGGCAACGATGATGCGGTAATAAGGGCGCTTCTTCGAACCACCGCGCGACAAACGAATTGCAACTGCCATCTGTATTTCCTTGGTTAAATTACATTGATATCTAAAAACTACTTGCGCGGAAAGCCGGGGGGCATCCCGCCGCCGCCGAGCATCCCGGCCAGCCCGCCCAGGCCACCACCGCCAGCGCCACCGCCGCCCATCATGCCCATCAGCGCCTTCATGCCGCCCATCTTCCTAAGCTTTTTCATCGCGGTCGCCATTTCCTGATGCATTTTCAGGAGTTTGTTAACGTCCTGCACCGTGGTGCCCGACCCCTTTGCGATCCGGATTTTCCGCTTGGCCTGAAGCAGTTCGGGCCGCGCGCGTTCCTTTGCCGTCATCGACCCGATCATGGCATCCATATGAACCAGCATCTTGTCGTTGACCGCGCCCGAGGCCATTGCTTGCTGCGCCTTCTTCATGCCGGGTATCATGCCCGCCAACGCACCTAGACCGCCCATTTTCTGCATCTGAGCGAGCTGCTGGCGAAGGTCATTTAGGTCGAACTGACCCTTTGCCATCTTGGCAGCCATCGCCTCGGCATCTTCGACCTCAATGCTCTCGGCGGCGCGCTCGACCAGGGAGACGACGTCGCCCATGCCAAGAATACGGCCCGCGACCCGGCTCGGGTGGAACAACTCCAACCCGTCAAGCTTCTCGCCTGTACCGACAAATTTGATCGGCTTGCCGGTAACGGCCCGCATCGATAGCGCCGCACCACCGCGCGCATCGCCGTCCATGCGGGTCAGAATAACGCCGGTCAGCGGAACCTGATCGGTAAAGCTTTTCGCAACGTTGACGGCGTCCTGCCCGGTCAGCGCATCGACAACGAGCAAAGTCTCGGCAGGCGAAGCCACGTCCGACACGGCCCGCATTTCATCCATGAGCGCCTGGTCGACGTGCAGACGGCCCGCGGTATCGAGCATCAGAACGTCATAGCCTTGCAACTTGGCTGCGTTCAGCGCGCGACGTGCAATCTCGACCGGCTGCTGGCCCATGACCACGGGCAATGTCGCCACGCTGATCTGCGTGCCGAGGATCGCCAACTGCTCTTGCGCCGCCGGACGATTGACGTCGAGCGATGCCATCAGAACCTTTTTGCGGTCCTTTTCGGTCAGGCGCTTGGCAATCTTGGCAGTTGTCGTCGTCTTGCCCGATCCCTGCAAGCCGACCATCATGATGATCGCTGGCGGGGTTACGCCGAGTTCCAGATCGACCGTATCGCTGCCCAGCATGTCGACCAGCGCATCGTTGACGATCTTGACGACCTGCTGGCCGGGCGTGATCGAGCGCAGGACATTCTGTCCGACCGCCTTTTCGGTCACGCTATCAACAAACGAGCGCACTACCGGGAGCGCAACATCGGCCTCTAGCAGGGCAATCCGCACCTCGCGCATCGCGGCGCGAACATCGGCTTCGTTCAGCGCGCCGCGACCACGCAATGCGGCAAAGACACCGCCCAGGCGATCGCTCAGCGAATCAAACATAAACCGTTCAAACTCCAACGCAAAAAACGCCAGCGGACGAAACCTCGTCGGCTGGCGCGCATCCTCGGATGCCGTTCAATACGATGCCACTAGGCGAAACGGCCTTTCTGGTCAACGCCATGCCCGCCGTTTAATATGTTCTTCACCGGTCTTGGTTAAGGACGACGTTCGGAATTTACCTGGGGGGCCGAACGAAGTGACCAAGGCGATTGCCTATACCGCGAACTCGAAGTCGCGCACCATCAATGCGCGTAACGATGTGCTTACGGGCGGATTTGTGGTCGCCGCGCTCATCATGTTCGTCGGTACGGGCAGCCAGGTCGTCTCCAGCATCCTCGATGCGATATCGGGCGTCGGGGGCGGCGTCGACCGGATGTTGTCGATCGCCCTGATCTTGAACATTGCGCTGATCATGTTTGGATGGCGACGTTACCGCGACCTGTCGGACGAAATATCCGAACGCGCCACCGCCGAACTGCGCGCCACGACGCTGGCCCTGCGCGACCCCCTTACCGGATTCTACAACCGCCGCGCGCTGGCCGAACAGGGCGCAGAACTGCTCGCGAAAACGCTCAGGCGCCAGAAGTCGCTAGCCATGCTGATGCTCGACCTCGACCATTTTAAAAACGTCAACGACGTCCACGGCCACGCCATCGGCGATGCCCTGCTGAAATGCGTGGCTGCCGAAGTCGCCAAGCTGATGCCGCCATCGGCCATTGCCGCCCGCCTCGGCGGCGATGAATTCGCGTGCATGTTCGCCTATGACGGCGGCAATCCGGAAATCGTCGAACATGTGGCGCAGGCCATCGTGTCGCGGCTTGCGCTGCCCTTCGATGCCGACGGTGCGCACGTCCACATCTCGGTATCGCTCGGCATCAGTTTTTCGGACAGCGGCTGCGAGACCATCGATGCCATGACCCGCCGCGCCGACATCGCCATGTATGCGGCCAAGCATCAGGGTCGTAATCGCTACGCTTGGTTCGATGTTTCGATGGAACGCGAGATGCAGGCGCGGAACGATGCCGAAATGGGGCTGCGGATCGGTATTCCAAAGGGCGAATTCGTGCCCTATTTCGAACAGCAGATCGACCTGACGACAGGGCGGCTACACGGTTTTGAGATGCTGGCACGCTGGGACCATCCGACCAAAGGGCTAATTCTGCCAGACCAGTTCATCTGCGTCGCCGAAGATACCGGCATGATCGCCGATCTGTCGATGTCGGTCATGCGACAGGCGCTAGTCGAGGCGCGCAACTGGGACCCGTCAATCTCGATCTCGGTAAACATCTCGCCGACCCAGCTGAAGGACCCCTGGCTTGCGCAAAAGCTGGTGAAGCTGCTGACCGAAACCGGATTTCCGCCCACTCGGCTCGAAGTCGAGATCACCGAGACATCGCTGTTCGAAAATCTGGCCCTCGCCCAGTCAATTGTGGGAAGCCTTAAAAACCAGGGCATCAAGCTGGCGCTCGACGATTTCGGCACCGGCTATTCGTCGCTCGCCCATCTTCGAGCGCTGCCGTTCGATCGCATCAAGATCGACAAGAGTTTCATCACATCGATCATCGACAATCCCGAAAGCGCGGCCATCGTTAACGCGATCACGCGACTTGGCGATAGCCTTGGCCTGCCCGTCACCGCCGAGGGCATCGAGGATGCCGCCATCGAGGAACGCTTGCGCCAATTGGGGTGCCACAAGGGGCAGGGCTGGCTTTATGGCCGCCCGCTGCCCATCCCGCAGGCGCGCGCGCTGCTCGCCGAAAGGAACCTGCTGCCCAGCGCCCGCGCCTCGCTGGCCGAGCCGAAAATGGCGGGCGAAACCATCGTCCAGCCCGTTCGCCGCGTCGGCTAAGTGGACTTGCGGGCCGCGCGTCCCTAAATCGCGCTGCCTATGACCGACCGATTTCACAAGATGCACGGCCTCGGCAACGACTTCGTAGTGATCGACGCGCGTGAAAACGCGGTGGCGATGACCCCTGCCCGCGCCCGGTCGATTGCCGACCGGCGACATGGGATCGGCTGTGACCAGCTCATCCTTCTGGGACCTGCCGACAACGCCGACGCCAGCATGCAAATTTTCAACGCCGATGGCAGCGAGGCCGAGGCGTGCGGCAATGCCTCGCGGGCGGTGGCACTGCTGATCGGGAAACGCGCCGAACTGCTGACGGTCGGCGGGCGCATTGTAGTCGAACCTTCTGCTGGCGGGGCGACTGTCGAGATGGGATTTCCGCATTTTGAATGGAGCGACATTCCGTTGGCCTATGCGATGGACACCGCCGCCATGCCCGTAGGGTGGGAGGATTTGCACGACCCCATCGCGGTTAATGTAGGTAACCCGCACGTAATTTTCTTCGTGGAGGACTGCGATGCTGTCGCACTCGAACGGCTAGGACCATTGATTGAACACGACCCGCTTTTCCCCCATCGGATCAACGTCAATATCGCGTCGGTCACCGGACCGAATACGCTGAAGCTGCGCGTCTGGGAGCGTGGGGCAGGAATTACCCGTGCCTGCGGCACCGGGGCCTGTGCAACCGCGGTCGCTGGGATCCGCGGCAAGCGCGTTGTCTCACCAGTCGCCGTAACATTGCCCGGCGGTGTCCTGACGGTCGCATGGGCGCCGGGTGAGCAGATCGTCATGACCGGCCCCGCGACCCATGTCTTCATAGGCGAAACCGACTGGGCGCGGTTCGGCTGATGGGGGTGGAGATTCACAATTTCGGCTGTCGGCTGAACATTGCCGAGGGCGAAGCGATCCGGCTGGCGGCGGCCGGCGCCGGGCAGATGACGATCATCAACAGCTGTGCGGTGACCAACGAAGCCGTCCACAAGGCGCGAGCTGCCGTGCGGCGTGCGGCCCGGTTACGACCCGATGCGCGGATCGTGGTGACCGGCTGTGCGGCGCAGATTGAACCGGCGCGTTTTACAGCTATGCCCGAGGTTTCCGCTGTGATCGGCAACCGGGAAAACGGTCGCCTGCTGCCTATGTGGGGCCGGGCGTGGTCGGCGACATCTTTGCCCCCGCTCCCCTGCTCGCCCCCGTCGTCAGTGGCCGGGATCATGCGCGGGCCTTCGTCGAGGTCCAGACCGGGTGCGACCATCGCTGCACATTCTGCATCATCCCGTTCGGACGCGGCAACAGCGCCTCGGCTCCGGCGGCAGCTGTGGTCGCGGCGGTTCGCGCGGCGGTCGATCGGGGCCAGCGTGAGGCGGTGCTGACCGGGGTGGACTTGACCAGCTATCAGGGGGGTCTCGGATCGCTGGTCCGACACATCCTGGACGAGGTTCCCAAGCTCGCCCGCCTACGGCTATCGTCGCTCGACCCGGTCGAAATCGACCCGCTGCTGTTCGAACTGCTGACGACCGAACCCCGGATGATGCCGCATGTTCATCTCTCGTTACAGGCTGGCGATGACATGATCCTGAAGCGGATGAAGCGCCGACATTCGCATGGGCAGGCGATCGAATTGGTGCAGCGGCTGAAGGCAGCACGGCCCGCGATCGCGATCGGGGCCGACATTATCGCTGGCTTCCCGACCGAGGACGATGCGATGTTCGCCAACAGCCTTGCGATGGTCGAGGAGTGTGACATCGTGTTTGGCCACATCTTCCCGTTCTCGCCGCGTCAGGAAACGCCTGCCGCGCGGATGCCGCAGATCTTGCCGGGCGTCGCGCGGGGCCGGTCGGCGGCGTTGCGCGGGGCAGTGGGCGTTCGCAGGGCGGCGTGGCTGGCGGGGTTGGTCGGCACCGAGCAGCACGTGCTGGTCGAGCGCGACGGCATCAGTGGCCATGCCGAAAACTTCGCGCCGGTAGTGCTGTCCCCCGCTGCACCCGGTAGTATCGTCACCGTGCGTATTGCCGCGAGCGATGGTGAACGGCTCATGGAAACTGCACGATGACCGAAATTTCGTGGACGCAGAAGCTGGCCAACGGGCTAAAGCGGACGTCGTCCAGGCTGACCGACAACCTTGGCGGGCTGCTCGGAAGTGACCGGCTGGACAAGGCAACCCTGGACGACGTCGAGGATGCACTGATCGCATCCGACCTCGGCCCCGCAACCGCCGGACGGATCCGCGACCGCCTGACCGATGCCCGCTTTGACCGAGGCGTTGATGAAAAAGCGGTGCGCGCGGTGATGGCCGACGAGATTGCCCGGGTGCTGAGGCCGGTCGCCAAGCCGCTGCGGATCGACGCTTTTCCAAGGCCGCAGGTGATCCTGGTCATCGGGGTGAACGGGTCGGGCAAGACGACCACCATCGCCAAGCTGGCGCACCTGTTCCTCGAACAGGATTACGGCGTGATGCTGGCGGCAGGCGATACGTTCCGCGCCGCCGCCATCGGTCAGCTGCGCGTCTGGGCGGAGCGGCTGGGCGTGCCGATCGTCACGGGGCCAGAGGGCGGCGACGCGGCGGGGGTGGTGTTCGACGCGGTGAAGCAGGCGACTGCGACGGGCATCGACGTGCTGATCGTCGACACCGCCGGGCGGTTGCAGAACAAGCGTGAACTGATGGACGAACTGGCCAAGGTCCGCCGTGTGTTGGGCCGCCTGAACCCCGCCGCGCCGCATGACGTGGTGCTGGTGCTGGACGCGACGACCGGGCAGAACGCCTTGTCGCAGATAGAGATTTTCAGGCAGGTCGCGGGCGTGACCGGCCTGGTCATGACCAAGCTGGACGGCAGCGCCCGCGGTGGCGTGCTAGTGGCGGCGGCGGAAAAATTCGGACTGCCGATCCATGCCGTCGGAGTCGGCGAGACCATCGACGACCTGCGCCCGTTCGATGCCGATGAACTGGCGCGGGCCATTGCCGGAGTAACAAGTTGACCGAGACTAAACCGCATCCCGGCTGGACGCTGGCGATCGACTATGGCCCGCTGGTCGTATTTTTCCTGGGCGTGAAGTTCGGCGGCGTCTTTGCTGCAACCGGACTTTTTATGATCGCGATCGTACTGGCCCTCTTAATTTCGAAGTTCAAGCTGGGCCGGGTTTCGCCGATGCTGGGGCTTTCGGCGATATTGGTCGTCGGGTTCGGTGGGCTGACTTTATACTTTCACGACATCCGCTTTATCCAGCACAAGCCGACCGTGATATACTTGCTCCTTGGCGGACTGCTAATGGCGGGTTGGCTGATGGGACGGCCATTACTGAAATATGTTCTTGAAGCAGGCTATGATGGACTGACCGACAAGGGGTGGATGATCCTGTCGCGGAACTGGGCCTGGTTTTTCATTGCAATGGCCGCAATCAACGAAATTCTGGTATTTTACCTCACGCCTGAAATGTGGATCACTGTAAAAGTCTGGGGCGGAATCGCCCTTTCTTTCCTGTTCGCACTGGCCAACGTCCCCGTTATGACCAAACACGGGTTCGGCGACACACCGACCGTGGTGCCGCCCGAAGGTTAGAGTCACAGAAATCGCAGTAAATGGGCAATAAAATTGCGTGGACGCAGGGTGAGGTCAAGGAACCGGGAGCGGGAATAGGGCGACGGGTTGCTGTAGGACAGCGTTTTCCCCTTACCCCGGCCCTCTCCCTCGAAGGGGAGAGGGCCGGGGTAAGGTTTATTGGTCCGCGCGTGAGGCGCCCTGGCCGTCGAGGTTCTGGGCGACGAAGTCCCAGTTGATGATGTTGCCAAGCACCGTCTCGGCATATTTCGGGCGGGCGTTGCGATAGTCGATGTAATAGGCGTGTTCCCACACATCGAGGACCAGCAGCGGCTTTGGTCCCGCATCGGCCGGCGTGTCGGCGTCGTGGAGCGAGGTGATCGCCAGTTCGTCGCCGTCCAGAACCAACCACGCCCATCCGCTCGCGAAATGGCCGACGGCTTCTTTCACCAATGATTCGACCAGCGCGTCGGTCGAGCCGAACTTCGCGTCGATCAATGCGGCGAGCTTGCCGCCTGGCTGCTGGCCGGAGGGGGCCAGGCATTGCCAGAAAAAGCTGTGGTTCCAGATTTGCGCGGCATTGTTGAACAGGCCCTTGTCACCGGCGGCACGCGCGGCGGCGATCGTTTCGATCAGCGAAATTTGCGCCCCGCCCTTTTCAGCGATCAGTGAATTGGCCTTGTCGACATAGGCCTTGTGATGCTTGCCGTGATGATAATCGAGCGTCTCGCCCGACATATGCGGGTTGAGGGCATCACGGTCAAACGGAAGCTCTGGCAGGACGAACGACATAAAATCTCCGAAAACTAAAGTGAATAACGCGGTAATAACGCGCAGATTGGACAGATCGACGCGTTAATTCGCCGATTTTTTCTCCAGGAGTCCGTGTCGTCGCAGGCAATGGCGTAACTGATCGTAACTCAACGACAAAGCCCGGGCGGCGTCGCGCTGGTTGAACCGGCAACGCGCCAGCGTCGCTTCCAGGATCGCGCGTTCATGGGCATCGACGGCGGCGCGCAGGTCGCTGACGCTGGCGAGCGTTGTCGCTGTGGCCGATCCGGGCACCGTTTCGGCAACCAGGCGTAGCGGCGCACCCGGGGGGTCGGAGCCAGCGGCAGCAGCAGCGTCAAGAGGACGCCACGGCGAGGCGAACGGATCGAATTCGATGCGGTCGACGGGCAGGTCGGGCGTGTCCCAGCGATAAACCGCGCGTTCCACGACGTTGCGCAGTTCGCGGACGTTGCCGGGCCAGCCATGCCCCTGTAATTCGCGATGCGCGTCGTTCGAGAATCCGGGCCAGCGCTCCCAACCGATTTCCGACGCCATCCGCCGCCCGAAATGATCGGTCAGCACGCGCACGTCGCCTTCGCGCGCGCGCAACGGCGGCAGGGTCAGCACTTCGAACGCCAGCCGGTCGAGCAAATCGGCCCGAAAACGCCCCTTGTCGACCAGGGCGGGTAGATGTTCGTTGGTTGCCGCGACGATCCGGACGTCGACCCGCACGGGGTTGTTGGCACCGATCCGCGTGACCTCGCCATATTCGACCGCACGCAACAGGCGCTCCTGGGCGGCGGCGGACAGCGTGGCCAGTTCGTCGAGGAACAGCGTGCCCCCGTCGGCCTCTTCAAAGCGCCCGGCCCGCGCCCGCGTCGCGCCGGTAAACGCCCCGGCCTCATGCCCGAACAATTCAGCCTCGATCAGGCTTTCGGTCAGCGCCGCGCAGTTCATCGTGACGAGCGGCCCTGCCCAGCGCGGACTGAGGCGATGAAGCCGCTCTGCGACCAGCTCCTTGCCCGTGCCGCGTTCGCCGATGATCAGTACGGGCCGGTTCAGCGCGGCGGCGCGACTGGCACGTTCGATACTGTCGAGAAAGGCTCCCGATTCACCGACGAAGGATTCGTTCCGTTCCATTTTCAATAAATAGCGATATTCACCATTGTTTAGCAAACCATTTAAGTGATGAGATGAGGAAAACCGCAGGTTTCAGCCATTTTCGAAACTGGCACGGTCCGTGCAAAGTCATTCACATTCCGACGAAGGGTTCGCCGGAAGCCAGATCAAGCCAAATTCAGGGAGACTTACAATGATCAACACAGCAACACTCGGAAACGCCGCTACCGCACTCGTTGGAGCCGCATTCTTCAGCATCGCCGTCGCGGGCATCGCCGTGCCATCGGCGCACGCCGCCCCCGCTGGTTTCCGGCAGTCGGTCCAGGCCAGTATCGACAACACGATGCGCCTGCCCGCCACTCGCGGCCAGGGTGTCGCCACCGTCGCCATCTCGATCGATGCCAACGGCATGGTGAACGACGCCAATCTGGTAAATTCGAGCGGGGTTGCCAGTTTCGACCGTGAAGCCGTCCGCACCGCCCGCGCCGTCAGCTATCCTGCCACTGGCAAGTCGCGCACGATTGCCATGGTCCTGGGCTTTAACCAGCCCGCGAGTGCCATCCAGATTTCGCAAGGCAAACGGCTGGTCGAAGCCTATCGCACCGACCGCCGCCAGTTGCTTGCAGACAAGACGACGGCTCAGCCGGCTGGCTGAGCTATCGGGTCCGGGGCGGAAAGGCTAATCCCCTTGCCCAGCCCGCCCCGGCCAACGACAATGACGACCAACAAGAACAAGCCTTCGGGAAGCACGCACACAGGAGTTATGAGCATGGGTATTTTTTCCCGCACGCTGGACATCTTCGCCGCCAACATGACCGACATGCTGGACAAGGCCGAAGACCCCGCCAAGATGATTCGCATGATCATCATCGAGATGGAGGAAACGCTGGTCGAGACCCGCGCGTCCGCCGCTCGCCTGATCGCCGACCAAAAGGAAATGCGGCGGCACATCACCAAATTGTCCGCGCTGGAAGCCAATTGGGAAGAAAAGGCCGAGTTGGCCTTGTCGAAAGGCCGCGAGGACCTTGCCAAGGCAGCACTTGTCGAGCGGCAGAAGGCGACCGATTTGGCCGATCAGCTGACCGGTGAAATCGCCACGCTGGATGAATCGCTGCGGTCGTCCGAACAGGATATCGCCAAGCTGCAGACCAAGCTGCGCGAGGCCCGGGCACGCCAGAACGCCATCGCCACCCGCATCGAAACCGCCAACACCAAGTTGCGGGTTCGAGAGGCCTATGCCGGCGAACGCGCACAGGACGCCTTTTCCCGCTTCGAACTGCTGGAACGACGTGCCGACCTTGCCGAGGGACGTGCCGATGCCGCCGCCCTGGCCGGGGAGCCAAAATCGTTGGACGAAGAAATCGCCGAACTGAAATCCGCCGAAAAGGTCGACGCCGCGCTTGCCGCGATGAAGGCCAAATCCGCAACCAAGGAAGTCTGACATGGAAGACGTACTTGTTCCCATACTCGTTGTTGGGATGCTGTTCATCGGGCTGCCCTGGCTGGTTTTCCACTACATCACCAAGTGGAAGCAGGCGAAAACGCTGACCATCGACGATGAAAATCTGCTCGACGACATGCACGATACCGCACGCCGACTGGAGGAGCGGGTGATCACGATCGAACGGATCCTGACCGCCGAGAACCCCAACTGGAAAATGCACGGCTAACGCCACATCCTCATCAGGAGACCTGTCATGACTGCACGTCGTACTTCATTCTACCTCGACAAACAGAACGCCAAATGGCTGGGCGTCTGTTCGGGAATTGCCGAATATACCGGACTGGAACGGACCTGGGTCCGGGTCGGCGCGGTCCTGCTGACGATCATGGGTGGCTTTCCATGGACGCTGATCGCGTATCTGGTCACCGCCTGGGTCGCCAAGCCGAAACCAATGGGGCTGTACGACAACGCCGAGGATGCCAAGTTCTGGCAGGGCGTGCGCCAGTCGCCAGCACGATCGACCCGTGATGTTCGCGCCAAATTCCGCGATATCGACCGCCGGCTGGCCGATGTCGAAACGCACTATACCAGCCGCAATTCGAGCCTGGCCAACGAGATCGACAGCCTGCGCTGACGCCTCCGTCACCCCGGCCTGCGCCGGGGTGACGAAATGTTGCCATAGTCAAAACAGGGAATCTACCGATGAACCTTTGGGAAATGATTGTCGTCGTCGTGGTGATCGGGGCCATCGTGAAGATGTATCTGGCCCGCCATGGCATTACCGAGGATCGCCACGGCAACCGGATCGCGCTGCATAGCGACCCCGATGCGGACCGGCTGCGCGAGGAGGTCCGCGCGTTGAAGGAGCGCCTGGCCGTGCTGGAACGGATCGCCACTGACAACAACCGCGCCGTCGATCTGGATCGTGAAATCGACCGGCTGCGTTGAGGAGACAGGCAGATGGATAACCTTATGCTGTATTTCGGAATGGCGCTGACGGCGTTGGCTGGGCTGGCGATCCTGTCACTGGTCGGGCTGCGCGCCTTTGCCGGATGGCTCGACTACAAGCGCGCGGAACTGGCGATCGGGCAGGACCGGGGTGCGGGGGGAGCGACCGCCAGCACCTTTGCCCGGATCGACATTGCCGACATGAAGGAACGCCTCCGCAAGCTGGAAGCAATCGCGGCAGGGGTGGATATTTGATATCAAAGGTCTAAGGCGCGGGCCATGCCCGTGCCCCAGCTCTCCGACATTCTGGCCGAATATGAATTTCTCGACGGTGACGATCGTTATCGCCTGCTGATCGACCTGGGTCGCGACCTGGAACCGATGCCCGATCCGTTGAAAACCGATGCGACGCTGGTGCGCGGGTGTTCGGCCAGCGTCTGGGTCTATCCGACGCGGAGCGACGATGGGCGGCTGCATTTCCTGGCCGATTCGAATGCTGCGATCACCAAGGGAATCATCGCGCTGGTGCTGGCGACGGTGCAGAACGAGACCCCCGAGGCCATCGTCGCAATCGACATCCAGGACGCGCTGGCCCCCTTTAACCTGAAGGCGCAGTTGAGTTCAAACCGGACGCAGGGAATTCCCAACATGATCGCCCTGATCCGTTCCACTGCCGAGCGATTGGTGGCATAGCGGGGCGATGCGCACACCCGCCGCCCTCGCCGCTGTCCTGGCCGTCGCTGCGGCACCCGCCGACCTGCTGACGATCGCGGGGCAGGCGTTTCCGCAGGCCGACATACTGGACGCGCGCGCGATTGCCGACGGCGCGGGCATGCCCAACATCTATGTGACCATGACTCCCACGGCGGCCGCGCGGCTGGCGGCGCTCAGTTCAGCAAACCTCGGCAAGCCGATCCCGATCGCGGTCGGTGGCGCGGTGCTGGTCAACCCGGTCGTGCGCGAGGTGATCACCGGTGGCGCGATCGAGATTTCGGGCGTCGGCAATTTCGCGGCGGCGGTTGCGATGGCAAAACGCATTTCGGGCAAGGACCCACTGCCCGAAAGCACCGACGAGTAGCCATTCGGTCAGCAGCATCAACCGGCTGTGGCGCGGCGATCTTCGGCGGTGCGCAGGACGTCCCATGCCGCCTGAATGCTGCGAAACCTGTCGGCGGCGACGGGGTCGTTCTGCTTGATATCAGGGTGGTTGGCCTTGGCCAGCCGCCGCCACGCCCCACGCGCATCCTCAAACGTCGCATCATTGTCGAGTTCCAGGATACCGAGCGCGCGCATCTCGTCGCGTGACCGGGTGCCGTCGCCCGGGCCGCCCCAGCCATAATGCGACGCGGCCTGGTAGGCGGTGGCGTCGCGCGTTTCCTCGGCCTCGCGCGCGGCGGCATCCTCGGCGCTCAACCCTTCGAAATAATTCCATCCGCGGTTGTATTCAGCGGCATGCGCCTCGCAGAAATACCAGCGTTCGGGGCTGTTCGGCGATTTCGGGGCGGGTCTGTCGCCCTTGTTCTCGCAATTATGCCGGTCGCACAGCTTGACCGCGGTCGCTTCGCTCGACGTGCCATAGCCGCGCCAGCGTGGAAAACCCCAGTCGAGATTGCGTGAAGAACGTGTCATCGAACGGTATCTAGGGTGCGCCCGCCCGAAACGCCACATCGCCCTTTCGCAATTCTGAAATCATATGGTAAACGCCGATTCATGAACGGGGGGACCATGAACGGAGGATCGCAAGTGGTCGGGCTTTGGCCCCATCGAAAATCCGAGGGACCGGTCGAACAGGACGTGCTGGACCTGTCGCCCACCGATATTTTCGAGGACGATCTGGTGGCCCCGCCGCGCGACTGGGGGCGCAGCATCGGTGCCGTTCTTTGCGTCATCGCGGCGCTGACGTGGGTGTTGTTCTTGGTCGTAACGCACGTTCCGGGCTGGCTGGCGGCAACGCCGGGCGCTGAGGCACTGGCGACCTTCGTTGCGCTCGGCTCCGCACCGCTCGCGTTGATCGCGATCCTCTATGGCCTGATCATGCGTGGCAGCCGGGCCGAGGGGAGCCGGTTCGAGAAAATCTCCGCCGGGCTGCGGATCGAGAACGAACGGCTGGAGGCGACCCTGTCGCGGGTCATGCACAACCTGATGCAACAGCGCGAGACGCTGAGCGAAACCAACGAACAACTGTTGTCGATGGGCGAGGATGCCACCCACCGGATCCGCGACCTGGGTCAGGCGATGAACAGCGACGTCGACATGATCGCGCGCCATACGCAGGCGCTGCGCCATTCGGCATCGACCGCGCGCGCCGACGTCGCGGTGCTGCTGAGCGACTTGCCGAAGGCGCAGGTCGAGACGCGCGAGATGGTCGTGTCGCTGGAACGCGCCGGGCTTGCGGCGCATGAACAGGTCGGGCGGCTGGACGCGCAACTGTCGGCGCTGGCCGCACGCGGGCGCGAAGCCGATGAGATCGCCGGGGGGGCCGCGCAGAAACTGGCAGCGCACCTCGGCCGGATTGAAGGCGTCAGCACCACCGCCGGTGCCCGACTTGCCGCAGCCGCGACGACGATGACCGATGCCGTCGACGTCGCGCTCGACCATGCCGCGCGCGCGGGCGACGCCGCGCGACAGAGCATGGAAGCCCAGGGCGCGGCGATGATCGCACTGGCTGACCAGGCGCAGGCGGCGCTGGCCCGCACCGGCACCAATGCAGCGCACGCCATCGCCACGCGGATCGACGACGCAGGCGAGCGGGTCGAGGCGATGGGTGCGCTGCTGGCGAGTCAGGCCGACGCCACCGGGCACTTGCTGTCCGCCCTGCGAGAGGGGCTCGACGGACTCGATGGCCGGTTCGCCGCGCTTGATGAAACCGGCACGGCGCGCAGCGAACGGCTGGCGGCTACGCTGGCCGCACTGTCGGATCATGCGGGCACGCTGACCGGGGCGCTGGAGCGGGGCACCAGCACCGCTGATGGGCTGATCGGGCGGACCGAGACGCTGATGACCGCGCTGGATGCCACCACGCGGGAGATCGACGAGACCCTGCCCGCCGCGTTCGATCGTCTGGACCAGCGGGCATCGGCCAGCCGTGATGTCGTAGCGCGAACCGCGCCCGAGGTCGAGGCACTGGAACGCAATGCCGGGTCCGCGCTCGACCGCCTGATGGAGGCAGAAGCGCTGCTCGCCAAGCAACGCGCGATGCTCGATGATTTCGTCGCGCACACCGACAGCCGGTTGGGCACGACGACGGATACTGCCCGGGCGCTGCTGGGTGAAATCGAGAAGACCGACGAAGCCGCACGCGAACTGGCCAACGGGGCAAGCGGGCAGTTGGTCGAGGCACTCGTCCGGGTCCGCGAAACCGCGCAGGCTGCCGCCGACCGCGCGCGCGATGCCATCGGTCGCGTCATTCCCGAATCCGCGGAGAAAATGGCGAACGCGAGCCGCGAAGCGCTCGCCACCACGATCACCGAACAGGTCGAAATTCACATTGCCCAGCTCGGCACGACCGCCGAACGTGCGCTGGAAACCGCGCACAAAGCCAGCGACCGGCTGATGCGCCAGATGCTGACGATCGCCGACACCAGCGCCGCCGTCGAAACGCGCATTGCCGAGGCGCGGGCCGAAGTTCAGGACAGCGATCGCGACAATTTCGCGCGTCGTGTCGCCCTGCTGATCGAATCGTTGAACTCGACCGCCATCGATGTCACCAAGATCCTGTCGAACGAGACGACCGACGCGGCCTGGGCGGCCTATTTGCGTGGCGACCGCGGGGTTTTCACCCGGCGAGCCGTCCGGTTGCTGGATGCGGGCGAAGTCCGCGAGATCGTGCGCCATTATGACGGCGAGGCCGAATTCCGCGAGCAGGTCAACCGCTACATCCACGATTTCGAGGCGATGTTGCGCAACGTGCTGGCAACCCGCGACGGGTCGGCGCTGGGCGTGACCCTGCTGTCGTCGGACATGGGCAAGCTGTATGTGTCGCTGGCGCAGGCGATCGAGCGGTTGCGGGCTTAGGTCGTCGCTAAGAACGGCTTATAGTCGATCTCGGTCCGACCGCTCTTGTGAGGAGCATTCAAATAGCGGACGCTGTAAGTTCAACTGGTGGACGGGGCTGACAATGCAGAAAGCTTATATATTGGCAGCACTGCTGCTCGGCGCATCCGCACAAGGACAGGCCGAGCGTCCGACGGCTGTCCAGGCGCGAGCCGAGCGTTATATCATCGAAAGTGAACACCAGTGGGCGGAATCAGTCGCAACAAACGATGCGTTTGTCGTCAAGCGCATTCTTGCCGAAGATTTCGTCTGGGTTCTGGATGGTAAGGTGCTGAACAAGGCTCAGGCTGTACAGTTTGCAAAGGAAGGCCCGGGAGATTTCGTATCCAATCATCCCGATTATGTGAATGTCCGGTTCTTCGGTCCCGACACCGCAGTCGCACAGGGGAGCGAGACCTGGACGAAGAAAAGTCCAGCCCGCCGCGGTCGTTTTGTATGGACAGACACGTGGATCCGACGAAATGGCAAATGGCAGATCGTTGCTGCCGAAGATGATGTGATACCGATCGGCCACTGAAGCCTGCTGCTGACAGGAAAAGGGGGCAGCTTCCAACGGCCGATATCTGGCGTAGGCGGACTGGCCGGTTTCGTGGGGCTGAAGGGTCAGCCGCCTCCTCGTTCACTCAAGGACAATTCCAAACGGCACTTCCACTCAACTCATGCCGGCTTGAACAGGGTAAGCTGGTCGATACCCAGCCAGCCATAGGTATAGTTCGCATAGAACAACCCAAACAGGAACGTCGCCAGGATCGTCATGCCGACCAGCACGCGCTTCGGGCGGAAATTGGCGGGTGCACTCTCCACCTGCCCCGGCGTTTTCTCGATGCCGAGTTCGTCGGGCGTCTTCACCCCGAACGGCAGGATGACGAACGCGCTCATCACCCAGAACAGGACGTAGATGGCGAGCGCGGACTTCCAGTTCATATGCCTTGCCCTCGCCTCAGACCTTGACCACCAATACCTCGATCACCGGCTTTTTTCCGGTCCAGCGCGTTGCGGTCTTACGGACCGCCAGGCGCACGGCTTCGCGCACACGATCGGGCTCGCGTTCCTTGCGCGCGGCGGCTGCGGCATCGTCGCAGGCCTCCAGCGTGAAAGCCTCGCGGTCTTCCTCGACGGGCAGGCCCTGGATGCGGACTTCGGGGGTGCCGCGCAACTGGCCGTCAGCACCGATGGCGACCGCGACCGAAACCACGCCGTTGACCGAAATCCGGCGGCGCTCGTTGATCGTGATACCCTCTGCCGCCAGGATGACATCGCCATCGAGCAACAGGCGACCGGTGCGTTCATGACCGATGATCTTCGGACCATTGGGAGCAAGCCGCACGACGTCGCCATTGGACTGGACGATCGATTTGGGGATGCCCTGCTCTAGCCCGAAGCGTGCCTGTTCGGACATGTGACGCCGTTCACCGTGGACGGGGATCAGCATTTCCGGGCGAATCCAGTCATACATGACCGCCAGTTCGGGACGACCGGGATGGCCCGACACATGGACGTGCGCCTGCTTCTCGGTGACCATGAGGATGTCCTTGCGCGCGAGCGCATTCTGGATGCGGCCGATCTGAACTTCGTTGCCGGGAATCTGCTTTGACGAAAAGATGACGGTGTCGCCTTCGCTCATCTTGATCTGATGCTGGTCGAAGGCGATGCGGGCGAGCGCGGCGCGCGTTTCACCCTGTCCGCCCGTCGCGATGATCAGCGATTTGTGGCCGGGCAGCTTCATCGCGGAGTCGAAATCGACGGTCTCGGGGAAATCCTTCAAATAGCCGTTGGCGCGTGCGGCTCCGATGATCTTGTCGAGCGAACGGCCCGCGACGGTCAGGGTCCGGCCACTGGCCTTGGCGACCTGGCCCAGCGTGGCGAGGCGCGCCGCGTTCGAGGCAAAACTGGTGACGACGACGCGACCCTTGGCCGCGGCAACGGCCTTCAACAGGCCCTCGCGGACGCTGCCTTCGGTGCCCGATGCCTCGTCGTTGAAGGCGTTCGTGGAATCGCAGACGAGCGCGAGGATGCCGCGATCGCCGATCGCCTTCATCTCGTCTGCATTGGCGGGCGTCCCCATGACCGGGTCGTCGTCCAGCTTCCAGTCGCCGGTGTGGAAAACCCGGCCATAGGGCGTGTTGACGATGACCGCGTCCATGTCGGGAATCGAATGCGACAGGCGGACAAGTTCGATCTCGAACGGCCCGAGGTTCAGTTTGGCGCCGGGCTTCATGATGTTCAGCTTGACCTGCTTGGCGATTCCCTCCTCCTCCAGCTTGCCCTTGATGAGCGTGGCGGTGAACGGATTGGCATAAAGCGGCACGCCAAGGTCGGCGGCGAGATACGGGATCGCGCCGATATGGTCCTCATGCGCGTGGGTCAGGACGATGCCCACCAGGTCCTTGCGCCGTGCTTCGATGAATTCGAGATCAGGCAGGACGAGGTCGATGCCGGGATAGTCGGCGCCCGCAAACGTCAGGCCGAGGTCGATCATCAGCCATTTGCCGTCGCAACCGTACAGGTTGACGTTCATGCCGATTTCGTCCGACCCGCCAAGCGCGAGGAAAAGCAGTTCTTTGCCGGGTTTTGTCAAAATTATTGGGTTCTTTCTGAGAATTTATCGGCCAGCGCCGCAGGTCATTGCGCGCCTTAGCACGAAGATCGACGGTTGGGGCGAAATGATGAAATAGGGTCGGGTTTATCGTTTTGCGAGGGATTTCCACATGATTGCCAGTCCGCGGATCGTCAGGTCGGGTTCGATCATATCGAAGACCTGGCTGTGGCGTTCGAACAAGGTCGCCAGCCCGCCCGTCGCGATGACCCTTACCGGACGCCCGACCTCTGCCTTGATGCGCGCGGTCAACCCCTCGATCAGGCCGATATAGCCCCAGTAAATGCCGATCACCATCTGCTCCTCAGTCGTGCGGCCGATGACCGACGTGCTGTCCGGGGTTTCGATGGCAATGCGCGGCAGCTTGGCGGCGGCGGCGACGAGCGCGTCCAGCGACAGGTTGATTCCGGGGGCGATGATCCCGCCCTTGTAAGCGCCGGTATAATCGATGACGTCGAAGGTGGTCGCGGTGCCGAAATCGATGACGATCAGGTCGCCTTCGTGCAACGCATGGGCGGCAATGGTGTTGACGACCCGATCGGCACCGACGGTCGAAGGTTCGACAACATCGAGATGGATGCCCCATTCGAGCGGCGCGCGACCGGCAACCAGCGGGGTTGTTCTGAAGTATTTTTCCGACAGAACCACGAGGTTGTGGAGGGCGCGGGGCACGACGGTCGCGATGACGACCGCTTCGACGACCTCCGTCTTGTGACCCGTGAGTTGCATCAATTGCGAGAGCCAGACGGCATATTCATCGGCGGTGCGGCGCGGGTCGGTCGCGATCCTCCACCGCGCGACGATGGCTTCGCCGTCGACAAGCGCGAAGACCACATTGGTGTTACCGGCGTCGATGGCAAGCAGCATAATTGGCCTTTTAGATCAGGAATACGTCGCCCGCGTGAATGACACGGGTCGCGCCATCCGCCAAGCGCAAGCGCAGCGCACAGCCATCGGTCAGGCCGTCGAACAGCCCCTCGACGCGGTCGCCGTCCGCGGTTGTGGCGGAAAGCGCAGTGCCGGTTGGGTGGGCACGGGCGAGCCAGACGGCGCGGATGGCGGCAAGTCCCTCCCCCCGCCAGCGCGCTAGCCAGTCGGCAAGTATTTCGGCCAGCGCGGCGACCATCGTCGCGGCATCGGGCGGGGCAATGCCAAGCGTTGCCAGGCTGGTGGCGGGACGGCCCGGGTCTGCCGCCAGCGGGACCAGATTGATGCCGACGCCAACGACAATCGCGCTGCCAATGCTTTCGAGCAGGATACCGGAAATCTTGGCACCGTCGACGAGTAGGTCGTTGGGCCATTTTATCACCAGCGGTTGTGCCGGAGCCCATAGCTTCAGCGTATCGAACACCGCCAACGCCGCGACGAGTGCCAGCGTGGGGGCAGCCGGATCGCCTGCGCGAAGGGTGACGAGGCTGCTCGCATGGACATTGCCCGGTGGCGAAATCCAGTCGCGGCCCAGACGACCGCGTCCTGAAGTCTGCTGGTCGGCGTGGAGCCAGTCGCCCTCGGTCACCGCACCGTTGCGCGCCAGATCGAGCATGTCGGCGTTGGTTGAACCGGTCTGCGCGACGTGAATGATCGTCAGAATAGCGCTCCGGCAGCGGCGTTCGACCACGCGCCAAGCCAGGGAATCGCGAGGTAGCCGAGGACAATGAACGCCGCGAACACCGCGATCAGGCCGTTTTCGAGTGCGCTGGTAGCAGGCGCGTAGGCGACGGCGGGTTTGTCAAAATACATCGTCTTGATGATCTTCAGATAATAGAACGCCCCAATAACCGACGAGGCGATACCGATGGCCGCGAGCGGTGTCAGCCCGGCCCCGACTGCGGCGTCGAACACGACGAATTTGGCCCAGAAACCGAACAGCGGCGGGATACCGGCCAGCGAAAACATGAAGATGGCAAGTGCCGCGGCCAGTCCCTTGCGGCTTTGCGACAGGCCCGACAGGCTGACGATGCTCTCGACATGGTTGCCATCAGTATCGCGCATCTGGAGCACACACAGGAAAGATCCGAGCGTCATGACAACGTAGATCGCCATGTACGTCAGCACGGAAGCGGCCCCTTCGCGAGTTCCGGCAGCAAGTCCGACCAGCGCGAAACCGACGTTGTTGATCGAAGAATAGGCCAGCAATCGCTTGATGTTAGTCTGGCCGATCGCACCCACCGCGCCCAGCACTATCGAGGCGAGCGAGGCGAAAATGACAATCTGGCGCCAGTCGCCGGTTGCCGAACCCATGGCCTCCATCGAGACCCGCACAAGCAGGGCGATTGCCGCCACTTTCTGTGCGGTGGCGAACAACATGGTCACAGGCGTTGGCGCGCCTTCGTAAACGTCGGGGGTCCACATATGGAATGGGACCGCGGCGATCTTGAACGCGATGCCGGCAAACACGAATACCAGCCCGAACAACTGGCCGGTATTCAGACCAGCACCAAATGCGCGGGCAATGCCGTCATAGCCGGTGGTGCCGGTAAAGCCGTAAACGAGCGAGATGCCGTAAAGCAGGATACCGCTCGCCAATGCGCCCAGCACAAAGTACTTCAGGCCCGCTTCGGCAGAGCGCGTGTCACGGCGCATGAAGCTGGCCAGAACGTAGGACGCGAGGCTTTGCAATTCGAGGCCGATGTAGAGCGTCAGCAAGTCGGTTGCCGAAACCATCATGCCCGCGCCGGCCGTCGCCAGCAGGATCAGCACCGGGTATTCGGCGCGCAACTGTTCGTGGACGATGCCGTTACCGCCGAAAAAGCGTGGGGCGACGACAATGCAAACCGCCGTGGTGGCGTAGATCAGGACCTTGGCAAACGTCCCGAAGGCATCGGCGCGATACAGTCCGTCGAAGGCAACGCCCCCATTGCCCGCGGGTCCGATCAGCGACAGGCCCGCCAGGAGAAGCAGGCCAACCGCCCCCCAGCTAATCGCGCCGATGGCCTTGTCACCCTGCCACGCCGCGACGAGCATCAGGACCATCGCCCCGACCGACAGGATAAGTTCGGGGGCTGTAAAAAGGAGCGTATTCATTTGGCGTGCTCCGCGACCGAAACATGGGTTGCGCGGATTTGCTGACCCGACATCACAAGTTTGGCGTCGCTACCCGGATTAGCGCGCTCCATGCGGGCGACCAGTGTGCCGACATCACGACGCATCGGGGCCATGAAACTCTCAGGATAAATGCCCATCCACAACACGGCGAGGGCGATAGGGAGCAGGATGGCAATCTCTCGTTTCGACAGATCGGGCATAGCGGCGGCATCGGGACCGGCGGCGGTGCCATAGATGATTCGGCGATACAGATAGAGCATATATGCCGCACCAAGGATGATCCCGGTGGTGGCCACGAACGCGACCCAGCTCGAAATCTGGTAAGCACCGATCAGGCTGAGGAATTCAGCAACGAAACCGCTGGTACCGGGCAGCCCGACCGATCCCATGGTGAACAGCATGAAGAACAGCGCATAGCCAGGCATATTGTTGGCAAGGCCGCCGTAACGCGCGATCTCTCTGGTATGGAGCCGGTCGTAAATCACGCCGACGCACAGGAAAAGCGCCGCCGAGATCAAGCCGTGGCTGAGCATCATCATCATCGCGCCCTCAATACCCTGCCGGTTGAAGGTGAGCAGGCCGATGGTGACGAACGCCATGTGCGCGACGGACGAATAGGCAATCAGCTTTTTCATGTCGGTCTGCACCAGCGCGACCAGCGAGGCATAGACGATTGCGATCATCGACAGGCCCATGACGAGCCAGAACCAATAAGCCGACCCTTCAGGAAACATCGGCAGCAGGAACCGGATGAAGCCATAGCCCCCCATTTTGAGCAGCACTCCGGCAAGGATCACCGAACCGGCGGTGGGTGCCTGGACGTGCGCGTCGGGCAGCCAGGTGTGAACCGGCCACATCGGCATCTTGACCGCGAACGATGCAAAAAAGGCGATCCACAGCCAGACCTGCGTTTCGGGCGAGAAATTGAACTCCATCAGCACGGGGATGCTGGTGGTCCCGGCCTCGCGCGCCATCCACAACATCGCGATCAGCATCAGGACCGACCCGAGCAGCGTGTAGAGAAAGAATTTATAGCTGGCGTAAATCCGGTTCGCCCCGCCCCAGATGCCGATAATCAGGTACATCGGGATGAGGCCGGCTTCGAAGAAAATATAGAACAGGAACAGATCCTGGCTCACGAAGACGCCGATCATCAGCGCCTCCATAAGCAGGAATGCTGCCATATATTCGGGTACCCGGTCGGTAATCGCCTCCCATGAGGCGGCGATGCAGACCGGCATCAGGAAAACGCTGAGCATGATGAGCATCAGCGCGATGCCGTCGATCCCGAGCGCCCATGCAAAGCGGCCGAACAGCGGGACGTTCTCAATGAATTGCCACTGTGAACCGGCCAGATCATAGTTGGCCCACAGGCCGATGCCGAGGACGAGATCGGCAAGCGTCGCGACCAGCGCGATCCAGCGCGCGGTGCTGGCCGTCGCGTAAAGACACGCGACGGCGGCAAACAGCGGGAGGGCGATCATGAGGGTTAGGATAGGAAACCCGTTCATCGTGTCATCGCCCAAGTCGCGGCAGCGGCAAGGCCGAGCAGCATGACCAGTGCGTAAGTGTAGAGATAGCCCGACTGAAGCTTCGCGGCGAGCCTGCCGCCCGAAAGGATCACTGCGGCAGCACCGTCAGGGCCAAACCGGTCGATCGTTTTTTCGTCGCCGCGATGCCAGAAGAATCGGCCGAGCGCGAAGGCAGGAACGACGAACAGCGCGTGATAGAGCTCGTCGAAATACCATTTGTTCAGCAGGAATTTGTACAGGCCGCGGAATGTCTCGGTAAACTTGGCCGGGATGCCCGTGTTCGAAATATAGGCCCAGTACGCCATGCCGAAGCCTGCGACCATGACGATGCTGGCCGACAATTTTACCAGCAACGGGACGTGGTGCATTTCTTCCATCAGATGCGCGTTGAACGCGAGGCTGTTGTTCCAGAATGCCGCGCCGCGCTCGACGCCGAGGAACGCGTCATGGAACAGGAATCCGGCAAAGATCGCACCCAGGCTGAGGACGCCCAGCGGGACCAGCATCGTCCACGGGCTTTCGTGTGGGTGATAGCCTGCAGTGCCATCGACGATTTTGACTTGATGTGGGTCGGAACCGGCGCCTTCCGCTTCTGCATCCCAATGGCTATCGTGGACCGCGTGTTGGATGTGCTCGCTGCCCGCCCAACGGGGTTTGCCCCAGAACGTCAGAAACATCAGTCGCCACGAATAAAAGCTGGTCAGCAACGCTGCGAACACGCCGACCGCATAGGCGATACCGCCCGCTTCGCCGCCGTGCGCGTAGGCGGCTTCGATGATCGCATCCTTTGAGTAGAAACCGGCGAAACCAAAGACTTCGATGAAGCCGAAGCCGGTGATCGCGAGCGTCCCTGCGAGCATCGCATAGAAGGTTAGCGGGATGTGTTTGCGCAAACCACCATAGAAACGCATATCCTGTTCGTGGTGCATCGCGTGGATGACTGAACCAGCACCAAGGAACAACAACGCCTTGAAGAAGGCATGGGTGAACAGGTGGAACATTGCGGCGTTGAATGCGCCGACGCCCGCTGCAAAGAACATATAGCCGAGTTGCGAGCAGGTCGAATAGGCGATGACGCGCTTGATGTCGGTCTGGGTCGTGCCGACCGTTGCGGCAAAGAAGGCGGTCGCGGCCCCGACGAGGGTGACGACGGTCATCGCGGTTGGGCTGACGACGAACATCGGCGACAGGCGACACACCATGAACACGCCCGCCGTGACCATTGTTGCAGCGTGGATCAGCGCGGACACCGGGGTCGGTCCCTCCATGGCGTCGGGCAGCCATGTGTGCAGGCCGAGCTGCGCCGACTTGCCCATCGCGCCGACGAACAGAAGCAAGCAGAGCAAGGTCATCGTGTCGACGCGATGCCCAAGAAAGCCGATGGTCGTACCGGCCATGCCCGGCGCAGCGGCGAGAATTTCGGGGATCGAGACGGTTCCGAACACCAGGAAGGTGCCGAAGATGCCCAGCGAAAAACCAAAGTCGCCGACCCGATTGACAACGAACGCCTTGATCGCCGCGGCGTTGGCCGAGGGCTTTTGATACCAGAAACCGATGAGCAGATAGGAAGCGAGGCCAACCCCTTCCCAACCAAAAAACATCTGGACGAGGTTGTTGGCTGTCACCAGCATCAGCATCGCGAAGGTGAACAACGACAGATAGGCGAAAAAGCGCGGCTGGCTGTTGTCCTCTGCCATATAGCCCCAGCTATATAGATGGACCAGCGCCGAGACGGTGGTGATGACGACCAGCATGACCGCAGTCAGCGTGTCGATCCGCAAGCTCCATTCGACGTTGAGATTGCCTGAGTGGATCCAGTCGAGCACCGGCACGACCTGCGCTACCCCGAGGCCGGTGAAGTAGAGCGCAAAAATGAACCAGGCGATCAGGCACGACACGAACAGGCCCGCCGTCGTCACCAGCTTGGCGGCGAAATTGCCGATATAACGATTGCCAAGCCCCCCGACGAGCGCAGTCAGCAGCGGCAGGAAAACCATGAGGTTGATGACCATCAGCCGTGCATCCGATTGACATCATCGACCGCGATCGTCGCGCGACTGCGGAAATAAATGACGAGGATGGCAAGCCCGATGGCCGCCTCTCCCGCGGCGACCGTCAGCACGAACATTGCAAAAATCTGGCCGACGAGGTCGTTCAGATACGCGCTGAAAGCGACAAAATTGATGTTCACTGCCAGCAGGATCAGTTCGATTGACATCAGAATGATGATCAGATTCTTACGGTTGATAAAGATGCCAAGCACCCCCAGCACGAACAGGATCGCACTGACCGCGATGTAATGATGCAGTCCGATCACAATTCCACCCCTGATCCGACGCCCTGCCCCTTGACGATCCGCACGGCATCCTGCGGCCGGCGGCGGACCTGCGACGAAATGTTCTGCGGCTTTGTCCCGCCGCGCGCACGGTGCGTCAGGACGATGGCGCCGATCATGGCAACCAGCAGGACCAGGCCAGCGCCCTCGAAAATATATAGATAGCGCGTATAGAGCAGCAGGCCGATGGCTTCGGTATTGGGAACCTCTGCAATAATTGGCGCTGCGCGGTTCGCCATGACGATCCCGCCGGCCTGCCACGCAAATGTCGCAATCAGGATTTCGGCGATCAGCGCGACCGCAATCAATAGGCCGAACGGCAGGTATTTGGTGAACCCCGTCCGCATTTCGGAAAAGTCGATGTCGAGCATCATGACGACGAAAAGGAACAGCACCGCGACCGCGCCGACATAGACGATGACCAGCAGCATCGCGACGAACTCTGCCCCGACAATCAGCATCAAACCCGCGGCATTGAAGAAAGCGAGAATCAGCCACAGCACCGAATGCACCGGGTTGCGAGCCGTGATCGTCAGCAGGGCCGACAGCACGACGACGACCGCAAACAAATAGAATGTGAAGACCTGGATCATAACGCCCGCGCCCCTATCGATACGGGGCATCGGCGGCAAGGTTCGCGGCGAGGACGCGTTCCCATCGGTCGCCGTTATCGAGCAGCTTGGACTTGTCGTAGATCAGTTCCTCACGCGTTTCGGTCGCATATTCGAAGTTCGGCCCCTCGACGATGGCATCGACCGGACAGGCTTCCTGGCACAGGCCGCAAAAGATGCACTTGGTCATGTCGATGTCGTAGCGCGTGGTGCGGCGGCTGCCATCCTCGCGGGGTTCGGCCTCGATCGTGATGGCCTGCGCAGGGCAGACAGCCTCGCACAGCTTGCACGCGATGCAGCGTTCCTCGCCATTGGGATAGCGGCGCAGCGCATGTTCACCCCGGAACCGCACCGACAGCGGGTTTTTTTCATAAGGGTAATTGATCGTCGCCTTGGGCTTGAAGAAATACTGCAAGGTCAGCCAGTGCGCCTTCAGGAATTCCCAAAGCGTGAACGATTTGATGAGGTGCGCGATCATGCGGAATACCTGAAAATCATGAGATACCCTGAGATAATGACAACCCAGAGCAGCGAGAGCGGCAAGAAGATTTTCCAGCCAAGCCGCATGAGCTGGTCATAGCGGTAACGGGGAACGGTCGCCTTTATCCAGCTGAAGATGAAGAAAAACAGCAGGATTTTCGCAAACAGCCAGACGATGCCGGGAACGTAATAGAGCGGTGCCCAGTCGATCGGAGGCAAATAGCCGCCCCAGAACAGGATCGCGTTCAACGCACACATCAACAGGACGTTGGCATATTCACCAAGCCAGAACAGCGCGAAGCTCATCGACGAATATTCGGTCTGATAACCGGCGACGAGTTCGGATTCGGCCTCGGTCAGGTCGAACGGAGCACGCGCGGTTTCGGCGAGCGACGAGATCAGGAACACCACCGCCATCGGCAGGAACAGCGGGTTGAAGCCAAAGCCGTTGGTGATCCAGAGATGATGCCGCTGCGCTTCGACGATTCCTGAAAGATTGAACGTTCCCGACCAGAGTACGACCGAGATCAGGACGAAGCCGATGCTGACCTCATAGCTGACCATTTGTGCCGCCGCACGAAGCGCCGAGTAGAACGGGTATTTCGAGTTCGATGACCAGCCCGCGATGATAACACCGTAAACCCCGAGCGACGACGCCGCGAGAATGTACAGCAGCCCGACGTTAATGTCGGCCAGCACGACGCCCGCTTGCCACGGGATCACCGCCCACACGATCAACGCGACAGTGAAGGTCAGGATCGGTGCGAGCAGGAACAGGCCGCGATTGGCCGAGGTCGGGATGATTGTTTCCTGAAGGAAAACTTTCAGGCCATCGGCAAACGACTGCAGCAGTCCGAACGGGCCGACGACATTGGGCCCCTTGCGCAACGCCATCGCGGCCCAGATCTTGCGATCGGCATAGATGATCATGGCGACCGCCAGCATCAGCGGCAACGCGATCACCAGGACATAGGCGACATTGGCGACCAGCCAACCAAACTCGAAGCCGAGGCGTGATTGAAGCCAAAGGGTCACTCGGCCGCCTCCAGCATCGCGCCACCGTGGATGATTTCAGTCGAACATTGCTGCATCGTCGGGCTGGCGCGGCAAATCGCGTTGGTCAGGTAGAAATCCTTGATCGGATAGCCCGTGATCGCTCCCTTTGGATCGGCCGGTAATGTCGGAACGGTCCAGCCATAGTTCACCCGCCCCTCGGTCGCCAACGCCGGCACATCGGCAAACATCGCCGCGCGCAGGGCGTCATAAGTGTCGAATGGCAGCTTGTGGCCAAGGACATCCGACAGGGCACGCAGGATCGCCCAGTCCTCGCGTGCGTCGCCAGGCGGGAATACCGCCCGTTCGCCACGCTGCACACGACCTTCCAAGTTTACATAGGTGCCAGGCTTTTCAGCAAAGCTGGCACCGGGCAGGACAACGTCCGCTGCCGCTGCGCCAGCATCGCCATGATGGCCGATATACACTTTGAACGACGACGCGAACTGGCTCCAGTTGGTTTCATCGGCACCAAGCGCGAACACGAGCTTTGCCGTGGTCAACGCTGAAATGCCGCCGGGTTGTGCGTAACCGAGCATCAACCCGCCCATGCGCGCCGCCGAGAAATGAATGACATTGAAGCCGTTCCAACCGTCGCGGACAAGGTTGAAGTCAGCGGCCAGGGCAAGCGCCGCCCCGTGGACTCCGGCAATTTTCAACGCGCCGCCGCCGACGATTATTGCAGGACGTTCGGCATTGGTCAAAGCATCGGCCAACCCTTGCGGAAGTTTGGACAAGATACCCGCGTCGGTGCCAATCCAGTTCACCTTATAAGTAAGATCGGTCGGTGCGCCGATTGCAAAAACCTTTGCCCCGCGCTTTATCGCCTTGCGAATGCGCGTGTTCACCAGCGGCGCTTCCCAGCGCAGATTGGTGCCGACCAGCAGGATCACGTCGGCGCGTTCTATTCCGGCGATCGTGGTGTTGAAATTGACCGCACTGAGCGAAGACGTGTCATACGCCAGGCCAGTCTGACGGCCCTCCAGGAGCGAAGACCCCATCGAAAGCAGCAATGCCTTTGCGGCAAACATGGTCTCGCAATCGACCAGGTCGCCGGCGACGGCAGCGACGCTGGCACCGGCATCAACCGCGGCAATCGCTGTGAAAGCCTGCTCCCACGTCGCCTCTACCAGCTTGCCATCGACGCGCACGAACGGACGATCGAGCCGCTTGCGGACCAGGCCATCGATGGCATGACGCGTCTTGTCTGACGACCATTCCTCGTTCACGTCTTCGTTGATCCGGGGCAATGAACGCAACACCTGGCGACCACGCGAATCCAGCCGGATGTTGGTGCCGACAGCATCCATTACATCGATCGCGGGGGTCTTCTTCAATTCCCATGGACGCGCTTCGAATGCATATGGTTTGCTTGTTAGAGCACCAACGGGACACAAATCGACCACGTTACCTGACAGTTCGGACTGGATTGCGTGTTCCAGATAGGTTGTGATCTGCATCGACTCGCCGCGGCCTATGGCACCGATTTCCTCGATGCCGGCAACTTCCTCGGCAAAGCGGATGCAGCGTGTGCACTGGATGCAGCGGGTCATGGCGGTCTTGACGATAGGACCCATGTATTTCTCGGTGATGGCGCGCTTGTTCTCGATATAGCGCGAATTGCCCTTGCCATAGGCGAGCGACTGATCCTGCAAGTCGCATTCGCCGCCCTGGACGCAAATCGGACAATCGAGCGGATGGTTGATGAGGAGGAACTCCATCACCCCTTCGCGCGCCTTCTTGACCATCGCGGAGTCGGTCCGGATGTCCTGTCCCTCGGCGGCGGGCAGTGCACAGGATGCCTGCGGCTTTGGCGGGCCCGGCTTCACCTCGACGAGGCACATGCGGCAATTGCCCGCAATGCTGAGCCGTTCATGGTAGCAAAAACGCGGGATTTCCTTGCCCGCGATTTCGCAAGCCTGAAGCACGGTTGCGCCAGCAGGGACTTCGACTTCGATGCCGTCGACTGTGAGTTTAGGCATTAGTGGGCGCTCCCCGATACCGGCTGCGGCGTCGCCATCGCCAGTCGGTAATAATTGATAGCCACAGTCCCACGCATAACGACTCTACCAAAACTGACGGTGCCCTTGTCCATGCAGGCCGCGAAGGCCGGTCGTAGCACGTTGATCCTGCTGAGTTCTTCGGGACCACTTGGCTTGGTAAGCAACCAAAGTCGAACTGCAGGGGGGTTCTGACGCGCGACGCATTCGCCGTAACTGGAGAGCCATGTCAAGGTTTGATTCTTCCTGAAATTCTCCTCCATCTTGACGCGCATCCGTTTGCTTTTTTCTTTTTCCAACGATGCCTCGAATTCGGCCTTCATCGTTCGAGAAAGTGGCGCAAGTGGCAATTTGTTTGCAAAGTCCACAGGCCCGCTAACCGCGAAATCGGCATTGACCAAGGCATCTGCGAGCGCATAGCTGAACTGGTCGCCCACGAAGGACAATTGCACATTGCCAGCCACAGCGCCGAGGCATTTACCATCAGCCAGATCAGAATAGCGTTTCAGCATCTCGGTATTGTTAACATTCGAAATGATAGCGTCAGCAGCACGGCGATGGTTTTTCTTGATCACGCAAGTAGCGAAATCGTACATTATGCTGCGCACTTCTTTTTCCTTGTCAGCCGCATTGGTCGCCCCCGCATGACTGATGGGTAACAATACGAGCGCAAGAGTTGCCGCAATCGCGAGCCCTGCTGGCCTGAAAAGATTGATCAAGCGCAGCATCACCCGGCCGTCGTCGGATAGCGGACGCCCATCGCAAGCGACATGGCCATATTGAGGTTGTTTGGGTTGACCGTGACAGTCTGCCGCGAAGGGCTGATGACCAAATCCATATCTTCAATCGGAATTGCACCAAGTAATGCCTGATCGCCAAGGACCAACGCCCCAACCAGGCGCGGACGGTTTGCGAACCTGACGTTGATCGGCCCGACATAATCGACCATCGCGGTCGCGCCGTTAGCCACAGTGACTTCCCGGCGGTCAAGTACCGGGAGCCGAAGCTGATGCGCGACATGCTGCGGAATGCACAAATGGGTCGCTCCGGTGTCGACCAGCGCGTCTACTGTCATCGGCAGCAGGTCGTCCTCCCGCGCGTTGGCAAGTTCGATATCGGCGAGAATGCCCATGTTATTCGGCCGCCTCCAGCAAAGCCGGGCCGCCACGCTCGATGATGCGGCGCTCGATTTCGGGACGGAAGTGCTTGATCAGCCCTTGGATCGGCCAGGCGGCTGCATCACCGAGCGCGCAGATCGTGTGGCCTTCGACTTGTTTGGTGACTTCCTGAAGCAGGTCGATTTCGCTGATGTCGGCGTCACCTGTGCGCAGGCGCTCCATGACGCGCCACATCCAGCCGGTGCCTTCGCGGCAAGGTGTGCACTGGCCGCAGCTTTCATGCTTGTAGAAATACGACAGGCGCGAGATGGCGCGAACGATGTCGGTGGACTTGTCCATGACGATGACCGCCGCCGTTCCAAGCCCCGAGCCGACCGCTTTCAAGCCGTCGAAGTCCATTGGCGCGTCCATGATCATGGCGGCGGGCACGAGCGGCACCGACGATCCGCCGGGGATGACGGCCAGCAGGTTCTCCCAGCCGCCGCGAATACCACCGCAATGCTTGTCGATGAGTTCACGGAACGGGATGCCCATCGCGTCCTCGACAACGCAGGGCTTGTTCACATGGCCCGAAATCTGGAAAAGCTTGGTGCCTTCGTTCTTCGGATTGCCGATCCCGGCAAACCATGCCGCGCCGCGCCGCAGGATCGTCGGAACGACCGCGATGCTTTCGACATTGTTCACCGTCGTGGGGCAACCATAAAGCCCCGCGCCGGCCGGGAAAGGCGGCTTCAGGCGAGGCTGGCCCTTTTTGCCTTCGAGGCTTTCGAG
>NZ_JANXNX010000084.1 GCF_025353885.1 Sphingomonas sp.
AACACGCCCCATGTCAGTGCGCCACCCTGTTTCAGAGCGGCGGTCAGGCCGAATTTCGCTTCGTGAGAGCCCGCTGCCTCGCCTGCAGCGACCTGGCCGGCTGCGATGATCTGGATCAACATGTTTCGTTTATTCCCTTGATAGATTGTTCGTTTGAAATGGGTGCAGGCCTAATGCCCGCGAGCTTAATTCTTCGGAATCTGCCAGCGCACACGGTTCGCGTATGATCCGCCTGTCGCGTTGCCTGCGCTATCCTTGCCCGGCGTAAACCGTGCCCGACGCGAAACCAGTTTGCAGGTCGTATCATCGAGCAACGAAGACCCACTCGATCCCGTCACCGAGCAACTCGTCACGCGTCCATCAGGACCGACCTCCAGTCGGAAAGACGTCGTCCCCTCGGAACCCTCGCGCTGAGCGGCGGGCGGGTAGTCGTCGTTGGTCGCCCAGGACCCGGGACTACCCTTTGGCGTCAGCTTTGACACAACTGCCGGTGGCGGAGGTGGCGGCGGCGCAGGACGCGGCGGCTCAGGCGTCGGAATGAAAACCGGTGGCGGTGTTGCCACAGTGGTGACGGTCTGCGGTATGATATTAGTCCGCACAATCGCAGGTGGTGCGACAACCGGCGGTGGCGGCAACGCCGTCTTTGGTGGCGGCGGCGGCAGCTTTTCGGGCGGCGGCGGCGGCTCCTCGATATCGATGACCTTCAGTTCTTCGGCGGTTTTCTTGATACGCTCGTAATTTACGGCAATCAGCAGATAGAGAATCAACGCCGTGACCAAGCCAACGATCGCCATCGATCCCAGCTTGCTCGAATCCATTCCATGTTTGTCGGTATATGCCATCCGGCTCGAACACTCCTCAAACAGGCCATAAGGGTTGTTGCAGGTCAGCGAACCAACCGGAAAATCCAACAACCCATCCTGCCATTTTCTTCATTTATTTAGCGGCAGACGGAGTAACACTATCGCCCCGCCGAATATCGCGCAATCCGCTTTTCCCCTACGGACCCTATTAAAACGCGACTGACACCTGACAAGAGTGTTACGAAACACCTAATTATAAAGGGTTGAAGACATGTTTGGTTCCCGTGATGATCGCAGCAGAACAAAAATCGTTGCGGCTGCGCTCATATTCTCGATGGCCCCTGTGATTGCGAAAGCACAACAAATTCAGCCTGTTAGTGGGGCATTATCAGCAAATTGGCAGTATGCCGACGTGGCCGACTTGTTCGGCTCCGCACCAATCGCCCTGCGTGCCAGGATTACCGACGCGACACGGGTGAAGGATGCGGTCGTGCCCGCTGGCACCGCGCGCTTTTACATCACCGCCGACGTGATCTCGCTGATTCGCGCGCCAGCCGGTGTCCCGCCCCGGATCACTTACCTGGTCGATATACCCGTCGATTCGCGGGGCCGCCCTCCCCGGCTGAAGAAGACCGAGGTGCTGTTGGCGGCGCTGCCGGTGGCGGGCCGTCCGGGCGAGATCCAGCTGGCCGCGCGTGACGCGCAACTGTTGTGGACCGCGCCCCTGGAGGCACAGGCACGCGCGGTCATCGCCGCAGTCGTGGCGCGCGATGCGGCCCCGGTCGTGACCGGCGTCGGCAGCGCGTTTCATGTCGCGGGGTCGATTCCGGGTGAGAGCGAGACGCAGGTCTTTCTGACGACCACAAACGGCGCGCCGGTTTCGCTCAGCATATTGCGGCGACCCGGCGAGGCCCCGCGCTGGGCGCTGGCGCTGGGCGAGATCGTTGACGAAGCCGCCGGGCCGCCGGGCAGGGACACACTGGCCTGGTATCGGCTGGCCTGTTTCCTGCCACGGACGATGCCCGACGCCGCCATCGCCGAATTGGCCCCGGCCGACGCCGCCGTCGCGCGCGAGGATTATGCGTTCGTGATCGCCGAACTGGGGGTCTGCGCGCGCTCCCGTGCCTGATCGGGCCACGTGCCTGATCGGGCCACGCGCCTGATCGGGCCACGCGCCTGATCGAGCGGTGCGCCCTTAAAGAAAGACGAAATCGCGGTCGAAACTTTTCAAACTGGCGCCGCCGTCGACGAAAATCGTCTGCCCGGTGACCGCCCCGGCTGTCGCAAAATACAGGACCGCATCGGCGATGTCGTCAGGCTGCGACAAGCGCTGTAATGGCATGGCCGCCGCCAGCCGCGCCATCTGGGCATCGTCGAAATCATCGGTCGGCAGGGTCAGTCCCGGCGCAACCGCATTGACCCGCCAGCGCGGGGCCAAGGTGGCGGCAAGCGTGGCCGTCGCGCCCGCCAGCGCGGTTTTCGACAGGGTATAGGCAAGCTGGTCGCCATTCGGGTTGCGAATCCGCTGGTCGAGGATGTTGACGACACTGCCGCTGGTGCCCCGCGCAGCCAGCGCGATCGCCAGCAGCACCGGTGCCGCCGCATTGACCGCATGATGCTGGGCCAGGCTGGTCGGCGTCAGGCTGGTCGCATCATCATATTCGAAGCGTGAGGCATTGTTGACCAGCAGCGAGGGGAGCGATCCGAAATGGGCCGAAACCTGTTCGACCAGAAGCGCAGGGGCCTCGGGATCGGCCAGGTCCGCCACGAAATCATGCGCTCCGGCATAAGTCGATTCGTCGGGAATATCATGGTGACTGTGCAGCGCCAGCGTCCAGCCGGCATCGGCAAGGTGCCGTGCAATGACCGCGCCGACGCGGCGTTTTCCACCGGTGATGAGCGCCAGTTTCATGCGACCCCTCCCCTACCGGCGATAACGAACGCGGCGAATCCCGATCGATTCGTCGTTTTCAGACAAGGCCATTTTGACGATCCGCACCTCGACGCGGGCGACGCGCGGGTCGGGGATCATCAGCGTGTCGATGATATGATCGGCCACCGCCTCGACCAGCACGAAATGAACATCCGACGGCAGGGCAGCGGTCGCCGCGCGTTTCAGGTCCATGTAGTTTTTCGAAGCTGCCAGTGGCGTATCGGGTGCAAAGAGGTCCCGCACGTCCAGATCGACGATGATGGAGATCCGCAACGGCTGCGGCAGGTGCGTCTCCTCCGAATAAACGCCGGTCAGGACGGGCACTTCAAGGTCGAGGAGTTCAAGCTGGAGCAGATCGTTCATGCAAGCTCGCCTAGATCAGGGCCGCCCGGATGAAAAGCGCCGCCATGCCAACGGGCCGGTAAACACCGCTTTCAATCGGGGAAAACGCCGTTAAGTGCGCGCAACCCATGACCGTGCGTATCGCTCCCTTGTCGCTGGCCGACCCCGTTGCGGTCGAAACCCTGCTTGATGAAGCCTTTGGTGGTGATCGTCACCAGCGGACCGCCTATCGGTTGCGCGCCGGGATGACCGCTATCCCTGCGTTGAGCCTGGCGGCATTCGATGGCGAAACGGTGGTCGGGACGTTGCAAAGCTGGCCGGTTGCGCTGGACGCGTTGCCGCTGGTGCTGGTCGGCCCGGTCGCGGTCCGGCCGGGCCAGCAACGCGGCGGCATCGGTCGTGCGATGATGACCGCGCTGCTCGCCCCCGGCGTCCGCGATCCGCTGGTGATGATCGGCGACCCCGAATATTATGGACGGTTTTTCGGTTTCACCAGCGACGCGACGCAACACTGGGTGGTGCCCGGGCCGGTCGAACGGCATCGCCTGCTGTGCCGTAGCGATGGCGTGTTGCCGGTGACAGGGGTGCTGGGGCCGAGAGTCGCGGTGCTGGTTTGAAACGGGGGAGGTTTGACCACTCTCTACCGTCACCCCGGCGAAGGCCGGGGCCTATACGGGTTTCCGACAGGGCGGTGAATTACCCGACAGCCGTATAGGCCCCGGCCTTCGCCGGGGTGACGAGGTTGCCAGGAGGTGGAGGCTTTATAATCGGTGGCCCAGCGCCTAGATCGGCGTGATGCCGATGGACCCTCTGCCCGAGCTTGCCACGATGAACCTGACACAGGTCGCGCAGGCGCTTGCCGAAAAACGCTTGCCGCCGGTCGATCAATGGCATCCGACGCATTGCGGAGACAGCGAGATGCGGATCGCGCGGGACGGGACCTGGTTTCATCGGGGGTCGCCGATCGGGCGGGAGGCGATGGTGCGGTTGTTTTCGTCCATCCTGCGCCGAGAGGTCGATGGCAGCTATGTCCTGGTAACGCCCGGCGAAAAACTGGACATACAGGTCGATGACGCCCCCTTTGTCGCGGTCGAAGTCAAGAGCGAGGGCGATGGCTGCGACCGTCGGCTGGCGTTTCGGCTGAACACCGGCGACCTAGTCGTCGCAGGCGCGGACAATGCGCTGCGATTCGAAACCGGGGCCGACGGGCCGCACCCCACTCTTCATGTGCGCGGCGGGATGGAGGCGCTGGTCGTGCGCTCGGTCTATTACGAACTGGCCGAGCTTGCGATTCAGGACTCCGGCGTGGCGGGCGGACCATCGGCACCGATCGGCCTGTGGAGCGACGGCGTTTATTTCGCGATGTCCGACGCGTGACGCTGGCGGCACGGTTGCGCAACAGGCTGGCGGCGACGGCGGACATGGTGGTCCCGTTCGACGGCGACCGCGACATGGTCGATGCCCGATCCTATGTCGACGCGGCGGTGCTGATCGCGGTCACCGAACGGGCGGAGCCGGGGCTGATCCTGACGCTGCGGCCTGAAACCATGCGTCGCCATGCCGGGCAGGTCGCTTTTCCGGGCGGACGCGTCGACCCGCAAGACAGCGATGCCGTGGCCGCCGCGCTGCGCGAGGCATATGAGGAGGTCGCGCTGGTCCCCACCGACGTCGAGATCATCGGCACGCTGCGCCCCTATCGAACGGGTACGGAGTATGAGATCGTGCCGGTGCTGGGGGTGATTGCGCCCGACCTGCCGCTGATCCCGCACGATGCGGAGGTCGCGGCGGTCTTTGAAGTGCCGCTGGCGTTCGTCCTCGATCCCGCCAATCGGGTCGAACGGCGCGCAATATGGAACGGGGCCGAGCGCCGCTACCTGGAGATCATTTGGGGCGAACGGCGGATCTGGGGTGCGACGGCGGCGATGTTGGCCAATCTGGCGGCGCGGCTGGCATGACCGTAACGATGCTGCCCGACGCCCCCTGGCGACACCGCGAAGAGCTCGACACGCTGATTGCGGCGCTGGGCGACACGACGCGCTATGTCGGCGGGGCGGTGCGCGACGGGCTGTTGGCCGTGCCGGTCAGCGACATCGACATGGCGACGCGGCTGTTGCCTGAACAGGTGATCGCCCGGTTGGAAGCGGCGGGGATCAAGGCAGTGCCGACGGGCATCGCGCATGGCACGATCACCGCGGTGACGGCGGGTGGCCCGGTGCAGATCACAACGCTGCGCCGCGATGTCGCCACCGACGGACGGCACGCGACGGTCGCCTATACCGATGACTGGCAAGAGGATGCGGCGCGGCGCGATTTCACGATCAACGCGCTGTCGGCGGATTTGCGGACCGGCGCGGTGCAGGACTGGTTCGGGGGCCTGGGCGACCTGGAAGCTGGGGTGGTGCGCTTCATCGGTGAACCGCGGGCACGCATTGCCGAAGATCACTTGCGGATATTGCGATTTTTCCGGTTTCATGCGCGGTTCGGGCGGGGTGCGCCCGACGCGGCGGCCTATGATGCGTGTGCGGCGCGGGCGAACGACCTGATGGCCCTGTCGCGCGAACGGATTGCCGACGAATTGCTGAAACTTCTGGCGACGGCCACGCCCGCGGCGGCGATCACGCTGATGCTGGCGCGCGGGATATTGCGGCCGGTCCTGCCCGAGATTACCGACGCCCGCGGGCTGGCGCGACTGGTCGAGCGCGAGGCTGATGCAGGCGTGGCAGGCGATACCGTGCGGCGGCTGGCGGCGCTGATCGGGCCGGATGCAGCGGTGGCGGAGGCGATCGCGCTGCGGCTGCGGCTGTCGAAGGCAAAGGCGCGGCGGCTGGTGGCTGCCTGCACGGTGGGCGAGGTTGAGCCGGTGGCGGCGCTGGCGTATCGGCTGGGCGTGCAGGGTGCCGAGGACCGGTTGCTGATCGGAGACGGACCAACGACCGCGCTGGCCGAGCTGGCGGCGTGGAAAGCGCCGGTGCTGCCGATGTCGGGCGGGGCGCTGATCGAGCGCGGGATCGCCTCGGGGCCTGAGGTTTCGCGGACGCTGGCTGAGATCGAGGAGGCGTGGATCGTGGCGGGGTTTCCGACTGGCGCAACGTTTGCGGCGCTGGTTGAACGGGTGCTGGCTAGCCGAGCGAGTCGAGCGCGAACCTGAGCGCGGCGTCGGGTTCGAGCGCGGGCGAATAAAAATAACCCTGCCCCGTCGTGCAACCGAGCGCGGCCAGCGTCTGCGACAGTTCGCGCGTTTCAATACCCTCCGCCGTAGTCGTCATGCCCAGCGCCTGCGCGAGGCTCAGGATCGCACGGACGATGGCAATTTTGTCGGGATCACCAAGCATCCCGGTGATGAAGCTGCGATCGATCTTCAGCGTGTCGATTGGCAGCTTCTGGAGGCTGGCGAGATTGGAGAAGCCGGTGCCGAAATCGTCCATCGCGACCATCGCATCGACCGATTTCAGGGCGTCGAGCGTGCGACCTGCGCGTTCGGGATCGGCGACGATCGCGCTTTCGGTCAGTTCGACCGACAGTCGGTATCCAGACAGCCGATGATCGCGCAACGCTGCGCCGACCAGCCCGGCGATGTCGTCGCGCTGGACCTGGATCGCGGACAGATTGACGCCGACATAAAGCGGCAGGTCGCGGCCGGCGGCCTTGTCCCAGCTTTTCAGCGTCGACAGCGCGCGATCAAGTGCCCAGCGCCCGAGCGGGATGATCAGCCCCGATTCTTCGGCCACCGCGATGAATTCGCTTGGCGGGACGACGCCGAGGTCGGGATGGTTCCAGCGGGCCAGCGCCTCGAACCCGGCGATCCGCCCGGTGCCGAGGGCCATCAGCGGCTGGAACGCCATGTCGAGCGATTCGCTTTCGATAGCGCGACGCAATTCGGTCTCGAGAGTAAAGCAGCGGTGCGATGCTGCAAGGGCGGCAGGCTGGTACAGTTCGACGCGCTGTGTGCGCTTGGCCTCTTTCAACGCGATCTGGGCGTGGCGCATCAGTTTCTCGGCATCCACCCCGCTTTCGGTGGCAAGCGCGCAACCGACGGCGCAGTCGACCTTGATCTCGAAGTCGGACAGTTTGCAGGGGCGTGACAGCACTTCGCCAACCCGGCGGGCGACGTGGAGGACGTCGCCCGGGCCATCGACCAACCGGACGACCATCGCGAATTCATTGGCCCCGGTGCGTGCCAACAGGTCGTAGCCGCGCAAAGTCGACATCAGGCGGCGGGCGACGGTGATGATCAGTTCGTCACCACCAAGCGAGCCCACACATTCGTTGACGCGGCTGAACCGGGCGAGGTCGACGATCATGACCGCGTAATTCTCGCTGCCGTCGTCGATCATGCGGGTTTCGAGATGGTCGACGAAACCGGCGCGGTTCATCAGCCCTGTCAGGCTGTCGGTCAGCATCTCCAGCCGCAGCGATTTTTCGGTCTGAACCTCGTTGGTGCGGTCGATCAGGGTGACCAGAACGCGCGCGTCGGCGCGGTCACCAGCGCACAGCGCGGCGACCGATACGGTAAAATGCCGCCCGTCGATCATGCCCCCGTCGCGCCATTCGAATTGCTGAGCCTCGCTGTCGCCGTTCAAGACCGCGATGATTTCGTCCGCGCAACCGACGCCGTCCAGCACATGGTCGCGCCCCGCCACGCGCTGGCTGTCGAGCCGTTTCCAGGCGGCGTTGGCGGCGTGGATTTTGAGCGACCCGGTGCGCAAGGTGACCACCGCAGCGGCGATCGGCAGAGCTTCCAGATACGTCTGCCGCATCCTGACCAAGTCGGATGTTTCGTCGATCGCGGACCGGCTGGGGGCAAGCCCCGCCATTGCTCCCATTGCGGGGGAGCGGCTGCGCGTCAAAACGCGCGCTTTGCCAGCGACATCCATTAAGCTGGCTTACGCTGGGATAGTTAAGGTGTGCTGAATTTCGGACAGGCGTCGCAAAGTCTGCCCCACTCCATCAAGCGCCGAATTTATTGTCCCGCGGGAACCCCGTTGGCGGCATCCGGCCCGCCGCCCCGCGTGCTGCGCGCCAGGGGCTCAGGTCGCCCTCTGTCCGGGTCCGTCCGCTGTCCCCGCCCATCGGCCAGCTGAGGCCGTCTGCAAAGACCAGCGTGATGGCATCGGCCAGCCCCCCATCACGGTAACGCTGCAACGAAACGCCCTGCCCGCGCGACATTTCGGGAAGCTCGCTCAACGGAAACACGACGAGTTTGCGATTATCGCCGATCGCCGCCACGAAATCGTCGGCGAGCGCGATGGTCCGGACGATCGTCAACTTTGCGCCCGCCTTTACATTGACGACCTGCCGCCCTTTCCGCGTCTCGGCGATTAACTCGCCAACCTGCGCGACAAACCCACGCCCGTCGCTCGCGACCAGCAACAGCCGCGCGTCGCGGCGCGCGGTAAACATCCGGACGATGGCGGTTTCGCCGGGCAAATCGATCATCAGCCGAACGGGTTCGCCAAAACCACGCCCGCCGGGCAGCTTGTCGGCACCGAGCGTGTAGATGCGCCCGTCGGCTGCTGCGATCAGGATCTTGTCGGTGGTCTGGGCATGGATGGCAAAGGCCGGGCCGTCGCCCTCCTTGAACCGGGAGGTATCGGCACCGGCCAGGTCGACGTGACCCCGCAGCGCCCGGATCCAGCCTTTTTGCGACAGGATAACGGTCACCGGCTCACGTTCGATCATGGCGTCGAGCGGCACGTCCTTGGCGGGCGCGGCCTCGGCCACCGTCGTCCGCCGCCGCCCAAGCACGGTTTCAGGGCCATAGCGTTCGCGCAGCTTGCCAAGATCGCGTTTCAGCTTGGTACGCTGCTTGGCGGGGCTTTCGACCAGCGCGGCCAGGTCAGTCCGTTCCTTGTCGAGCTTGCCACGCTCGGTCTTGATCTCCATCTCCTCAAGCCGCCGCAGCGACCGCAGACGCATGTTCAGGATCGCCTCGGCCTGGCGGTCGTTCAGCGAAAATTCGTCGATCATCACGGGCTTTGGCTCATCCTCGGTCCGGATGATTTCGATCACCCGGTCCAGGTTCAGATACGCGATCAAATAGCCGTCGAGCAGTTCGATCCGGTCGTCGATCTTGCCGATGCGGTGCTGCGCCCGGCGGACCATCACCTCGAACTGGTGGAGCAGCCAGGCGTTCAGCACCGCCTTCAGGCTCATCACGCGCGGGGTGCGATCGGCCCCGAGCACATTCAGATTGAGCGAAACCTTGACCTCCAGCTCGGTCAGTCGAAACAGGCTTTCCATCAGGACGTCGGGATCGACCGAGCGACTGCGCGGTTCGATAACGATGCGAATCAGCTCGTCACTTTCATCGCGGACATCCGCAAGGATCGGCAGTTTCTTGTCATTGATGATCGTGGCGATGGCTTCAATCAGCTTGCCCTTTTGCACGCCATAGGGGATCTCGGTCACGATCGCGACCCAGGTGCCGCGCCCCTGATCCTCGATGGTCCAGCGCGAGCGCACGCGAAACGAGCCGCGCCCGGTGGCATAGGCGTCCGCGATGGCGGCGGGACGATCCACGATCAGGCCGCCGGTCGGCAGGTCGGGACCCTGCACGAACCGGAGCAGCGCCGCGTCCTCGACATCGGGCTGGTCGATCAGCAGCGTCGCGGCGTCGAGGATTTCGGCGACATTGTGCGGCGGGATGTTGGTCGCCATGCCGACTGCGATGCCGCTTGCCCCATTGGCGAGCAGGTTCGGGAACAGGCCCGGCATGACCTCAGGCTCTTCATCCTCGCCGTTATAGGTCGCGCGGTAATCGACGGTGCCATCGTCCAGCCCCGCCATCAGGTCGACCGCCACCGCGGTCAGGCGCGCCTCTGTATAGCGATAAGCGGCGGCGTTATCGCCGTCGATATTGCCGAAATTGCCCTGCCCGTCGACCAGCGGGTAACGCAACGAGAACGTCTGGGCCAGGCGGACCATCGCGTCATAGACCGACTGGTCGCCGTGCGGGTGGTATTTACCGATGACATCGCCGACGACGCGCGCGCATTTCTTGTAGCCACTGGCGGGGTCGAGTTTCAGCAGGCGCATGGCCCATAACAGGCGGCGGTGGACAGGTTTCAACCCGTCGCGCAGGTCGGGCAGCGACCGCGCCGTGATCGTGGACATCGCATAGACAAGGTAACGATCCGACAACGCCGTATCGAACGGCGAATCGACGATCAGGTCAAATGGGTCGGAGGAGGAACCGGTGCGCGCAATCATTCCGGTTCCGTCTATCAAAGCGAACCGGCGATGGCGAGGTGGGGTGTGGAGGTAATTTGTTCCCGTCGCCCCGACGGAGATTTGGAAATAGCGGTGAGCGGACCGGTGGCGGTTGTTTGGCTGGCTCGCCTCCTTATCTCCCAGTCTCCCCACATTCCCCCGGAGAACTCACCATGCGCTATAATCAGTTGGGCAATACCGGCCTGCAGGTTTCCGAACTCTGCCTCGGCACGATGACGTTTGGCGAAACTGGCGAGGGCAACCCAATGTGGGGCGCGATTGCAGGGCTGGACCAGCCGGGCGTCGATGCGATCGTGACGCGGGCGATCGACGCGGGGATCAATTTTTTCGACACGGCCAATATCTATTCGAACGGCGTTTCGGAGGAGATGCTGGGCCGCGCGTTGAAGAATCTGGGGACAAAGCGGACCGATGCCGTGATCGCGACGAAGTTCTTTGGCTTGATGGGCGCGGGGCCGAACGACCGGGGCGGCTCGCGCGGGCATATCATGGATTCAGTGGACGCCAGCCTGACCCGGCTCGGCATCGACCATATCGACCTTTACCAGATGCACGGCACCGATCAGGTCACCCCCGTCGACGAGACCCTGCGCGCGCTGGACGATCTGGTCAGCAGTGGCAAGGTTCGGTATATCGGCGTGTCGAACTGGATGGCCTGGAAGATCGCCAAGGCGCTGGGACGATCGGAGGCAAAAGGTTATGCGCGGTTCGAGACCCTGCAGGCCTATTACACGATCGCCGGACGCGACCTGGAACGCGACATCGTGCCGCTGTTACAGAGCGAGAAGGTTGGGCTGATGGTGTGGTCCCCGCTCGCCGGCGGGCTGCTGTCGGGCAAATACGACCGCAACGGCGACAGCGCGGGTCGTCGCGCCAGTTTCGACTTTCCGCCGGTCGACAAGGATCGCGCCTATGAGTGTATCGATGCGATGCGCGTGGTCGCCGATGCCCATGGCAGCACGGTGGCGCAGGTGGCGCTGGCTTATATCCTGCACAAGCCGTTCGTCACCACGGTAATCATCGGGGCCAAGCGGATCGAGCAGCTGGAAGACAATCTGAAGGCTGTCGACGTGCGACTGACGACCGAGGACATGGCGACACTCGACGCGGTGAGCGCACTTCCGCCCGAATATCCGGGTTGGATGGTGGATTTTCAGAACGGCGGGGCGCGGCCGGAATCGCGCTGATCGGTCGCCAGTTGACCTTTGGCAGTCGCTAGGGCGTGAACACCGACCAGTTCGTGGCGGCGGCAAGGCGTTCGAGCGCTTCGCTGCCGAGGTGCGAATTGCCGCGTTTGTTCAGGCCGGGGGACCACACCGCGATGCTGGCCTTGCCCGGCACGATGGCGAGGATGCCGCCCCCGACGCCCGATTTGCCGGGTATGCCGACGCGGAAGGCGAATTCGCCCGATCCGTCATAATGGCCGCACGTCAGCATCAGCGCCATGATGCGACGCGCTCGCTGGGCCGAGACGACCGGTCGCCCGGTATCCGGATGTCGCCCGTCGTGCATCAGGAAGCGGCCCGCCAGCGCCAACTGGGTGCAGCTCATCGCGATGGCGCACTGGTGGAAATAGACCCGCAGCGCGTCCCCGACCTCATGTTCCATATTGTTGAACGCGCGCATGTAGTTGGCGAGCGCGGCGTTACGGAAGCCGGTCTGTGCCTCCGAATTGGCGACATCGCCGTCGATGAACACGCTTTCGTCCCCCGACAGAAAGCGCATGAAGCGCAGGATGTCGCCGATTGCCTCGCGGGGTTCCGCTCCGCCGAGCACGACATCGGACACGACGATGGCCCCGGCATTGATGAACGGATTGCGGGGGATGCCGCGTTCCGCCTCAAGCTGGACGACCGAATTGAATGCCGATCCCGATGGCTCGACCCCGACGCGCCGCCACAGTGTCTCGCCAATTTTGCCGAGCGCGAGGGTCAGGGCAAAAACCTTCGACACCGACTGGATCGAAAAGGCGTGATCGGCGTCGCCCCCCTTGTGCACGACCCCGTCTGCGGTGACGATGGCAATACCGAAATGCCGGGGATCGACGCCGCCCAGACTCGGAATATAGTCGGCGACCTTGCCCCGTTCGACGGCCTGGGTCGCGTGGGCGGTGATCTCTGCGATCAGGGCGGCGAGGTCGGTCACTCAGTACTTCGTCCCGGCCCGGCCCGGCCACATTCGCATCAGCTCGCGGTCCCGGTCGATCCACTGGTGCTTCAACGCGCCGGCGATGTGCAGGAAAACGAGGAAGTACAGCAGCAAGCCGAGGTTGCCGTGAACCTGCGCAAAGCTGTCGTGGATCATCGTCTTGGTGGCGGGGTCCAGAGCCAGCACGGTGGGCAGGCGCGGCCATTCGAAAATGCCGAACCAGTACATCGGATGCGTCGGCGCGTCCTTATAAGCCGAATCCATGATCCAGCCGGTGATCGGCAGGCCGAACAATATGCCGTACAGCAGGATATGGACGGCGTGTGCGGTGACCTTCTCCCAGCCCCGGTGATGCGGTGGCAGCGCGGGCGGGCGATGGGTCAGGCGCCACAGCACCCGCATGATCGCGAGGGCCAGCACGGTGATGCCGATCGACTTGTGCAGGTTGATCGCCGGGCGCACGCCCGCATCCGGGTAGAAATCCCAGGTGAGCGCCAAAAAGACGTTGAGCGCGATCAGGGCGGCAATGATCCAATGCAGCGCCATCGCGGTGCGGGTATAACGGGCAATGGCCATGGATATGAGCTCCGGATCTGGTTTCGGACACGAAAGGTTCATGCCCCCCGCGGCAGCTGCGCAACTTAACGCTGGCACCCGCGACGTCCAGCACCTATCGCCCGCCAGAATCAGGCGGAAACCCCAGAGGACTCGGTTTGACTCCCATGACGCTCGAACAGACGCTCGGCATGACGTCGCCGCGCCTCAATCCGCCGGTGCGCCCGTGGACCGGCACGCTGATCTGGCTGGCGTCGGTGGCGCTGTTCATCGCACTGTTCGCACAGGGTTTCGTGCGGATGGGCGTCGGCGCATGGGCGGTCGGGCTGGTTTATATCGTCTATGACACGGCGCTGCTGCTGTTTGTCGCGCGTCGAACCTACCGGCTGGTGCATCAGCGGTCGATCGTGGTGTCCGACCGGAACGACCGCCACGACGGCACGCTGGCGGTGATCGTGGCGGCCTATAACGAAGCCGCCGTCCTGGAAGTCACGGTCGAGGCGCTGCGCAAACAGGCAAGCCCGCCCGAAATGATCATCATCGCCGACGACGGATCGGACGACGACAGCGCCGCTGTCCTGGCGCGCGTTTATGGGTTGCGGCCGCCGATCCTGGGGACGATGGGCGAGGCCGGGACGATCGCGCCGACGCTGCGCTGGTTGCGCCTGCCCCGCAGCGGCAAGGCCCGCGCGCTGAACGTGGCGATCGGGCTGGTCGATGCCGATATCCTGATGACGGTCGATGCCGATACTCTGCTGGAACCGGGCGCACTACTGGCGATGCGGCGTGCCTTCGATGCCGAACCCGGACTGGTCGCCGCAACCGGAGTGCTGCGCCCGATCTGTGGGGACAGCATGTCGGGGCGACTGTTCCAGTGGTTCCAGACATACGAATATGTCCGCAATTTCATGTCGCGCTATGCGTGGATGGGGTCGAACAGCCTGTTGCTGGTATCGGGTGCATTCGCGGGGTTCCGGCGGACGGCACTTGAGCGCGTCGGTGGCTTCGACCCCGAATGCCTGGTCGAGGATTATGAGGTCATGCACCGCCTCCATCGCTATTCGATCGACCACGACCTCGGCTGGCACGTCCGCGTGCTAGGCGATGCGCAGGCGAGCACCGACAGTCCCGGCACGGTGATGCCGTTCCTGCGCCAGCGGCGGCGGTGGTTCGCAGGCTTTCTCCAGACCCAGCTGTGGAACCGGGACATGATCGGCAACCGGCGTTACGGGGCGCTGGGGACGGCGATGCTGCCGGTCAAGTCGCTCGACACCGTCCAGCCGCTGTACGGGCTGGCGGCATTCGGGCTGCTGGTGACGTTCATCGTGACCGGCAATCTGAAGATCGCGTTGCCGATTGTCATCGTGATGGTGGCGAAAGTCGCGGTTGACCTATGCTACCTGCTATGGTCGCTGAAACTGTATCGCAACTGGACCGGGCAGCGGCTGAGCGGCTGGGGGGCGCTGGCCTCTGCCGTGGTCGAGCCGGTGACGTTCCAGTTGCTGCGCCATGCGGGCGCGGCGTGGGGCTGGTATGTCTTCCTGACGAAAAGCCAAGTGTGGGGCACGACGGCGCGTGGCGGCATATTGTCGCGGATCGATGCGCCCGATGACCGCGCGGTGGATGCCGGGTCGCCAGCCTAAGTCTGACTATACGAAGACCGGACGCGCCGCTAAGGGCGTGCCATGTCGGAAATCACGCCCCAGATCGTCGCCGAACACGGCCTTTCCCCGCAAGAATACGAGCGCGTCCTGAACGCAATGGGCCGCGCGCCGAATATGACCGAACTCGGTATATTCTCGGTCATGTGGTCCGAACATTGCAGCTATAAATCATCGCGCATCCACCTGAAAAAGCTGCCGACGACGGGGCCGCAGGTCATTTGCGGGCCGGGCGAGAATGCCGGTGTCGTGGACATTGGCGACGGGCCGGACGGCAAAAAACTGGCCGTCATCTTCAAGATGGAGAGCCACAACCACCCGAGTTATATCGAACCCTACCAGGGCGCGGCGACGGGGGTTGGCGGTATCCTGCGCGACGTGTTCACGATGGGCGCGCGGCCGGTGGCAAACCTGAACGCGCTGCGCTTCGGACGGCCCGATCATCCTAAGATGAAGCATCTGATCGCAGGCGTCGTGCGCGGTATCGGCGGTTATGGAAATTGCGTCGGGGTGCCCACCGTCGGCGGCGAGGTGAACTTCCACAGCGCCTATGACGGAAATATCTTGGTCAACGCGATGACGGTCGGGGTCGCCGAACAGGACAAGATATTTTATTCAGCCGCCTCGGGCGTCGGCAACTCGATCGTCTATGTCGGTTCGAAGACCGGTCGCGACGGCATCCACGGCGCGACGATGGCCAGTGCGGATTTTTCCGAGGATTCGGAGGAAAAGCGACCCACTGTCCAGGTCGGCGATCCGTTCACCGAGAAATTGCTGATCGAGGCGTGCCTGGAACTGATGGCGTCGGACGCGATCGTCGCAATCCAGGACATGGGCGCCGCGGGGCTAACCTCGTCGGCGGTCGAGATGGCGAGCAAAGGCAATGTCGGCATCGAACTCGACATGGACGCGGTGCCGTGCCGCGAAACCGGCATGACGCCCTATGAAATGATGCTGAGCGAATCGCAGGAGCGAATGCTCATGGTGCTGAAGCCCGGTCGCGAGGATTTTGCGCAAAGCATTTTCAAGAAATGGGAGCTCGACTTTGCGATCATAGGCAAGGTGACCGACACCGGCCATATGGTGCTGACATGGCAGGGCGATGTCGTTTGCGACATCCCGCTCGGCCCACTGGCCGATGACGCCCCCGCCTATGATCGTCCGTGGGTGGCGACGCCCAAGCGCGCGGTCCTGACCGACGTGCCGCAGTCGGCGGACATCGGTGCGGATCTGCTGACGCTGGTGGGATCGCCCGACATCGCCAGCCGTCGCTGGATCTGGGAACAATATGACACCCAGGTCGGCGCGGATACCGTCCAGCGGCCTGGTGGCGATGCCGCCGTCGTGCGCGTTCACGGAACGCAAAAGGGGCTGGCGATCACGACCGACTGCACCCCGCGCTATTGCTATGCCGATCCGGTCGAGGGCGGCAAGCAGGCGATTGCCGAGGCGTATCGAAACCTGTCGGCAGTCGGTGCCAAACCGCTGGCGGCCACCGACTGCATGGACTTCGGCAACCCGCAACGGCCCGAGATCATGGGGCAATTCGTCGGCTGTATCGAGGGCATGGCAGAGGCTTGCCGCGCGCTGGATTTCCCGATCGTGAGCGGTAACGTGTCGCTGTATAACGAGACCAAGAACGATGACGGCACCGGCAGCGCGATCCTGCCGACGCCTGCGATCGGTGGGGTCGGGTTGTTGGACGACTGGTCGAAGTCGGCGACGATCGCGTTCAAGGCCGAGGGTGAAGCGATTTACCTTCTCGGTAAAAGCAACGGCCATATCGGACAGTCGGTTTGGCTCAGAGATGTCGTTGGCCGCGAAGACGGACCGCCGCCGCCGGTCGATCTTCATGCCGAGCGGTTCAACGGTTGGTACGTTCGCGAATGGATTGCGGCCGGCATCGTCACTGCCGTCCACGATTTGTCCGATGGCGGACTGGCGGTGGCTCTTGCGGAAATGGCGTTGGCTGGAAAGATCGGCGCGGCTGTGACGGCCACACACGACATGACGCCCGAAGGATGGTGGTTCGGAGAAGACCAGGGTCGGTACATCGTCACGGTCGCTGACGTTGCCGCCTTTGAAAAGCATATTGGTGCGGGCAACGACAGCTTCGAAGACCAGGGTGGGCAGGTTCGACGAATCGGCACGACTGGTGGCGCTGAAGTCCTGGGCATAGCGCTGTCCGACTTGAGCGCCGCGCATGAGGGCTTTTTGCCCGGCCTGATGGGCTAATCCCGGGAAGTCACCCCGGCGCAGGCCGGGGTGACTGCTGTTCCTTCGTCGGAAAGACGACCAATCGCTAAAGCTGGCCGAACCGCTGGTTCGCGGCCTCGATCTTTCGCCCAAAGCCGCGGCGTTCCATCAATGGGTTGGTTTCGCGTTCGAATGCGATCAGCGTGTCGTCGAACAAGGCGCGCAGCCGGACTACGTCGGGCAGCGCTTCATCGGGAGCCTGCCGCCATTCGATACTCTGCCGTGCGATATTTTCAATCTTTTCGGCCAGATCAGCGAGCGCTTCCGCACCGAATTGCGAAGCCTCGCCCTTCAGGGTGTGGGCGGGCAGGACCATGGCGATCGCGTTGGAGGCGCGCATCGCTTCCTCAATCGCGGCGACAGACTTCACCCCGTCCTCACGAAAATAGCCGAGAATGCGCACGAAATCGGCGCCAAGTTCGCTGCGCGCGCTGGAAAATCCGGCCCAGTCGATGATCGTTTCGGTTTCTTCGGACACGTCAGGCTGCTCCGTCGATTACATTGTGTCCCACCACAGGCAACCGCCCTAGGGCAACAGGGTAAAGACAGTGTTACGATGCGTCAGATACCGATACCGATCAACGGATTTGCGAACACGATCAGGTCGGCGCGAAAGGGTTTTTAGGCGCGCGGAAGGTCAGGCGGACGGGCACGGCACCGAAGCCAAGTTCGCGCCGGATGCCGTTGACGAGATAGCGGCGGTAGCTTTCGGGAAGCTGATCGACGCGCGTGCCGAAGATAACGAAACTGGGGGGACGCGATTTGATTTGCGTGATGTAGCGCAATTTGATGCGTCGGCCACCGGGCGCGGGCGGCGGGTTCGCCTCCAGCGCGCGTTCGAACCAGCGATTAAGTTCGCCTGTGGGCACGCGTTTCGACCAGGCATCGCGGGTTTCGAAAGCGACCTTCAAAAGCACGTCAAGCCCCTTGCCTGTGACTGCCGATACAGTCAGCAGCGGCACACCCTTGACCTGCGCAAACCCCTCGTCGAGCGCATGTCGCACGCCGTTGAACAGCGCCGACTGCCCCTCGGCAACGTCCCATTTGTTGAGCGCGATGACCATTGCGCGCCCCTCCTCGAAAATCTGGTCGGCGATACGGAGGTCCTGCGCCTCCAACCCGCGCGTCGCATCCAGCAGCAACACGACGACTTCGGCGAAGTCGATGGCGTGGGCGGTGTCTGCGGCGGACAGTTTTTCCAGCTTGTCCTCGACCTTCGCCTTGCGACGCAGCCCCGCGGTGTCGATCAAGCGCACCGCCCTGCCCTCGAACTCCCATTCGATGGCGATCGAATCGCGTGTAATCCCGGCTTCGGGACCAGTGATCATCCGTTCTTCACCGAGGATCTGGTTGACCAGCGTCGACTTGCCCGCATTCGGTCGCCCGACGATGGCGATTTTCAACGGAGCGTCTGGCGACTCGTCGTTTTCCTCGACGACCGCTTCGACCGAAATGCGGTCGAGGTGGGGCATCAGTTCGTCGAACAGGTCGGCCAGCCCCTCGCCGTGCTCGGCCGAAAACGGGATCGGTTCGCCGAACCCCAGTGAGAATGATTCATACACGCCGCTATCACCTGCGCGCCCCTCTGCCTTGTTCGCGATCAGGATCACCGGCGTGTTCGTGCCGCGCAGCCAGCGGGCGATTTCCTGATCGAGAGGCACCAGTCCGGCACGCGAATCGATCACAAACAACGCAACATCGGCGCCGGCGACGGCAGCTTGCGTCTGGGCGCGCATCCGGCCCGGCAAGGTCGCGGCATCGTCTTCTTCGAATCCGGCGGTATCGACCAGGCGGAACTTCATGCCGCTTAAATCGGCGTCGCCCTCTCGCCGGTCGCGCGTGACACCGGGACGATCGTCGACCAGCGCGACCTTTTTTCCGACCAGCCGATTGAACAGCGTGGATTTGCCCACGTTGGGACGTCCGATAATGGCAACGACGGGCAGCGACATGAGTTTGATACTTCCCCCCCTCCCGGACGTGGGGAGAGGGTCAGGGAGGAGATGTTGGCGCGGTTCGTATCAAATTACGCGCGCCTCGGCCATGGTTACGCGCGCTTGACGCGGCAATCGATCAGCGAAACGCGGTGATGCGCCCCGAATTGTCGAAAATATAGAGGGTCGAATTGGCGACGATCGGTTGCAGGAAAACCGGCTGGCCGATCTTCGTCGTGCCCAGAGTCTTGCCATCGCCGGGCGATACCGTGACCATGTCGCCCGAGGAGTTGGCGAGCACCAAGCGATCGCCCGCCAGCACCGGTCCGGTCCAAGTCACCGAACCATTCTTGGCCTTGTCCTTGCGATACCGCTGAAGCTGGCTGACCCAGCGGATCTTGCCGGTGGCGCGCGCCACGCACAGCAGCTTGGCATCGTCGGTGATCACGAACACCCATTCGCCGGCAACCCAGGGGGTCGAAAGCCCGGCGATATTCAGTTCCCAGATGCGCTGGCCGGTGACGAGTTCGAGGCTGACCATGCGTCCGCCAAGGCCAATGGCGAAGACGCGGCCCTGGTCGATGACGGGGTCGGCATCGATGTCGGTCAGCGTGCCAACCGAGGTGTTGATGCTGGTTCGCGACAGGGTATCCTGCCAGACGCTGCGACCGTTTTCATAACGATAGGCGGTGAGATCGCCCGATGAGAAGCCCGACACGACCGTGCCCTGCCCGATGGCCGGGGCAGCGACGCCGAAGACGCCGGCGACCGAAACTGCGGCGGCCTCTGTCCATTCGACGTTGCCGTCGGTGGCGCGCACCGCAAACATCTGGTTGTCCTGGCTCATCGCATAGATATTGCCGAGTGCGACCGAAGGTGCGCCGCGCAAGGGAGCGCTCAACCGCTTTTTCCAGATAACCGACCCATCGGCAATCTTCAGCGCGCCGATGTCGCCAAGCCCGTTGGTCGCATAGAGTATGTCGCCATCGACGCTGACCCCACCACCGAACAGCGACGTCTTGTTGCTCTTTTTCTTGTTCTTTTTCTTCTTGTCTTTCTTACCGTTCGAATCGGCGTCGACGACCACAGGCGCGACAACGGCGGGAGCCTGGACGCCGTCGTCGCCGAAATTGACCGACCATGACTTTGCGCCGGTAGCCGCATTGAACGCGGTGATCTGCGCCTCGGTGTCCATAACATACAGCTTGCCACCCGCGACGACGGGGGTCGCGGCTAGGCGCGATCCCTTGGTCGAACCGGCGACCCGAGCCTCCCATGCCTGCGCGATGTTGGCACCCAAAGCCAGATGGCCCATCGATTTGGTCGCGTTGCCCCCGGGCTGGCTCCAGCTGTCGTTGGGCGCTGCGGCGGGCAGCGTCACAGCGACACCGGCCAGCGCAGGCTCGACCTCGACACCGTTTTCGCTCGTCAGGATGGGAATCCGGTCACCGGTCAGCACCGACTTGGGTTTGGACGCCTTGAACACGCCACAGCCGCCGAGCGCCAGCGCCAGACCGAGCACGGGGGCCAGCACAAGTGCGCTACGATTGGTTTTATTCATGCTAGTTCTTGTCCTTGCCGGTGGCGTCGCCGGGCTTGCGTGCGCCCGCTGGGGTTTCCTCGACACCGTATATCGCTGCCAGTTGAACGATGCGCGAACGGATCGTGCTGGGCACCTGTTGATCGGAGATTATCGATTTGAATGTCGCCCCGGCGAGGTCGGGCTTATTCATGCGCATATAGGCAACGCCGACCATCTCGCCCGCGCTGCCGAACCACGGATTACCGGGAATCGCGAGAGACTTCAGGCGCGCAACGACCTGTTCGGGCTTCAGCGTGTCATATTCGCTGGCGGTCTGGCGGATCAGCGCAAGGTCGCGATAGGGCTGGGCCAGCGACGTGTCGGCCGCCACCGCGCCGAACTGGGCAGCGGCGCTTTTCCCATTCTCCTGTTGCGCGGCGATGTCGGCCAGCGTCAGCTTTCCCGCCGCCTTGTAGCCTGGCACCTTCGACGCCGCGAGCGCGTTCAGCCGCGGGATCAGCGCCTGCATTTTCCCGGCTACCAGATCGTCAAGCGCGCCCGAAAGCTGCTCCCCCTCGATCCCGCGGGCTTCGGCCTCCTGCGACTTCCAATACAGAAAACCAGCCAGCGCGACCAGCGCGGCAACGATCGCAACGATGATCCAGCGACCCCAGCTTTGCCAGATCCCGGCAAACTGGTCGCGACGAAGCTCATCGTCGACTTCACGCAGGAAGGCTTGGTTGGTCGGGGGCGTCGAGGCCAAGTGCGTCTCTCTCTTAGGGTAAACGCCGCATCCTTAGCGACGGGCGGCGGGCGCGGCTAGTCCTTCGGCGCGTAGGTCTGGTCGGGCGTCGGAAAGCTGCGGTCGCGGACCTCTGCGGCATAGCTCTGCGCAGCATCGCCTATCAGCGCCGCCATGTCGGCATAGCGTTTGACGAAGCGTGCCGTGCGGTCGAACAGGCCCAGCATATCCTCCGCCACCAGCACCTGCCCGTCGCACAGCGCCGACGCGCCGATCCCGATGGTGGGGCAGGAAATGCCGTCGGTAATCTCGACCGCGATCGGTTCGACCACCCCTTCGATCACAAGCGCGAAGGCACCCGCCGCGTCGATCGCGCGGGCGTCGGCGATGATCTTCAAACGCTCGGCCTCGCTGCGTCCGCGCGCGCCGTAGCCGCCAAGCTGGTTTACCGCCTGCGGGGTCAGCCCGATATGCCCCATCACCGGAATGCCACGCGCCGATAGGAACGCGACGGTCGCCGCCATCGCCTCTCCCCCTTCCAGCTTCACCGCCGCCGCGCCGGTTTCCTTCAGGATGCGCGCGGCGCTGGTAAAGGCCTGTTCGGGAGAGCCTTCGTAACTTCCAAAGGGCATGTCGATGACAACGACGCTGTGATAACTGCCGCGAACGACCGCCGCCCCGTGGGCGCACATCATTTCGAGCGTGACGGGAACGGTCGACGGCAAGCCATAGATCACTTGCCCCAGCGAATCACCGACCAGCAGCAGGTCGCAATGCGGGTCGAGCAATTGCGCCATCCGCACGGTATAGGCGGTCAGCATGACGAGGGGCACCTGGCCCTTCGCCTTGCGGATCGCGGGCACAGTCAATCGCTTCATCGGCGCCGGGGTGGGCGTGGCGCGGCTGGTCGAGGTGTCGAGCGTGTAGGTCGTTGACATGGGCGGGGGTTGTAACGCCGCTACGCGGGCATGACCACCACCCCCGATGCGTCGATAATAGGCGTCTCAGCTAACGGTAACGCCCTTCCAGAACGCGACGCGTCCGGCAATTTCGGATGCCTCACGCTTGGGAACCTTGTAATACCATGCGGCGTCACGGTTTTCCGCGCCCCCGGCCTGGATCGAATAATAGTTCGCGGTCCCCTTCCACGGGCAAGCCGAGGTGGTGGCGCTTTCGACCAGCACGCCCGGGGTGACGGAATCGATGGGGAAATAATGGTTGCGCTCGACGACCACGGTGTCGTCGCTTTCGGCAATCGTGACGCCGTTCCAGACTGCCTTGACCATCGTTTATCCTTTGTAAGCGGTGACTTCGATTTCTATCTTCATTTCGGGAGTGACGAGGCCGGTTACAAGGCATGTCGCCGCTGGCCGAATGTCTGCGAACACCGCGCCGAGCACGGGGCCGATTGGCGACCAATAAGCGGCGTCGGCTATGTAGTAGGTGGCCCGCACGACGTCGGCCATCGCGAACCCGCCCTCCGCCAGCGCCCTTGCAATCGTGGCAAGCGCATTCGCGGTCTGGTCCTCGACCGCCTCGGGCATCGTCATCATGGCATAGTCATAGCCGGTCGTCCCGGCGACGAAGCACCAGTCCCCCTGCACGACGGCGCGGCTATAGCCGACGGTGGTTTCGAAAGGCGATCCCGATGAGATAAGCGTGCGTGTCATGGCACGCGTGTGAAGGCGGGCGCGCCGGATGTCCAGTTCAGGGCGAAGGCTGTCGCCCATAAGTCCGGCTTGAAGCCGACGAGCAAAACCCCCTGCGCCTCGACGACCGGCCGCTTTATCATCGACGGATTGGCGAGCATCAGGTCGATCGCCTTGTCGCGGGTCAGGTCGACCTTGTCCTCAGGTGACAAGTCGTGGAAACTGGTGCCTGCCCTGTTCAGCACAGTCTCCCAGCCAAGGTCGTTGCACCAGCGTGCGAGCGAGGCCCGGTCGATGCCAGCCTTTTTGTAATTGTAAAACGTGAAGGCAATATCCTGCGCGGTCAGCCAGCTTCGCGCTTTCTTCACCGTGTCGCAGCCTGGAATGCCATAGAGGATGATCTTCACCGGTATTTCCTGTCGTTGCTTTGCCGCTTCGCATAAAGATGTCATATGCACGTTGACGGCAGCTTCCCACCAAACTCAGCCGCTCCGCCTCACGCCCGGCAAATCTCCATCAGCCATCATCGCTCTGGCAAGCCCTGCCAATTCGTCCGGATTGAGCACCCAGACCCGTGTTTTGCGTCCGACCCGGAATACCGGCTTTGTCAGCAAAACACGCGCATCGGCCTGCACCACTGGCTTGAACGCGGCAAAATGTCGCACGCAATCGCGGAGGGTTCCGAGGAACGGCGCGGTGCCGTCCAGGTCGATCAATGTGGCCTTATCATCCCACGGGATCACAACAGAGGTCGGGTGTCGATCACCAACGCCGCTCACTCCCACTCGATCGTGCCGGGCGGCTTGCTGGTGTAGTCGTAAACAACGCGATTGATGCCCTGCACTTCGTTGACGATCCGGGTGGCGACGCGGCTTAGAAAACTGCCGTCGAACGGATAGATATCCGCTGTCATGCCATCGGTGCTGGTCACCGCCCGCAGCGCGCAGACATTTTCATACGTCCGTCCGTCGCCCATCACGCCGACCGTCTTCACGGGGAGGAGGACAGCGAACGCCTGCCAGATGGCATCGTACAGCCCGGCATTGCGAATTTCCTCGAGGTAGATGGCGTCGGCCTTGCGCAGGATATCACAGCGTTCCTTGGTCACTTCGCCGGGGATGCGGATGGCGAGACCCGGCCCCGGAAACGGGTGACGCCCGACAAAGATTTCGGGCAGCCCCAGTTCGCGGCCAAGCACGCGGACTTCGTCCTTGAACAGTTCGCGCAGGGGTTCGACCAGGCCCATCTTCATGCGTTCGGGCAGGCCACCGACATTATGGTGGCTCTTGATCGTGACGCTGGGGCCACCGGTGAAGCTGACGCTTTCAATGACGTCGGGGTAAAGCGTCCCTTGCGCGAGGAAATCCGCGCCGCCGATCTTTTTGGCTTCATCATCGAACACTTCGATGAAGGTTTTGCCGATGAACTTGCGCTTGGCCTCGGGGTCGGTGAGCCCTTTCAAGCCGTTCATGAACAAGGTTTCGGCGTTCACATGGACCAGCGGGATGCCGTAATGTTCGCGGAACAGGCCCACGACCTGCTCGCTTTCACCGAGCCGCATCAGACCGTGGTCGACATAGACGCAGGTAAGTTGTTCGCCGATGGCTTCGTGGATTAGGACCGCCGCGACTGCCGAGTCGACGCCGCCCGACAGGCCGCAAATGACTTTCCTCTCGCCGACCTGCTTGCGAATATCGGCGATCTTGGCGGCGCGATATCCGGCCATGGTCCAGTCGCCCTGCAACCCGCAGACGTGGCGCACGAAGTTGGCGATCAGCTTTCCGCCATCGGGGGTATGGACGACTTCGGGGTGAAACATCGTGCCATAAAAGCGCCGGGCGTCGTCGGCAACCACCGCGAAGGGCGCGCGTTCGGACGTGGCGACAACGCGAAATCCGGGAGGTAGAGCCTCTACTTTATCCCCGTGGCTCATCCAGACCTGATGGCTTTCGCCGGTTTGCCACAGGCCGTCGAACAACACGCATGCCTCATCGACTTTCAGGAAAGCGCGGCCGAATTCGCGCGATTCGACGCTGCCGACCTTGCCGCCCAGTTGCGCTGCCATCGTCTGCTGGCCATAGCATATGCCAAAGATCGGCAGCCCCGCCTCGAAAAAACGCTGTGGCGCACGGGGCGACCCGGCATGGGTGACCGACGCAGGCCCGCCCGACAGGATAAGTCCTGCGGGATCGAGCCGGTCGAACGCAGCCTCGGCGGCGTTGAACGGGGCGATCTCGCAATAAACACCCGCCTCACGCACACGGCGCGCGATAAGCTGGGTGACCTGACTTCCGAAGTCGACGATGAGGATGGTTGCGGCTGGCATGGCTCCGCCTAACGAGCGCGCGGGGCGCTGTCTATTTCGGCGAAACCGTCATGCCGGTCCATTCGGCGATAAATGCCCATTCGTCGGCGGTTTCGGCGATGATCTTGTCGATCGGCTTGCCCGAGCCATGGCCTGCCCGCGTCTCGATCCGGATCAGCCGCGGCTTTGGTCCCAGATCGGCGGCCTGCAATGCGGCCGTGTATTTAAAGCTATGCCCCGGAACCACCCGGTCGTCCGTGTCGGCGGTCGTCACCAGTATTGCGGGATAGGCGGTGCCGCTGCGGATATTATGATAGGGCGAATAGGCGCGCAGGTTCCGGAAATCAGCCTCCACCGCCGGGTCGCCATAATCATCGGTCCAGTAACGCCCTGCCGTGAAGCGATTGAAGCGCAACATATCCATGACGCCGACCGCCGGGAGGGCGACGGCAAATAGGTCTGGCCGCTGGTTGACGACCGCGCCGACCAGCAGGCCACCGTTCGATCCGCCCTGGATGGCGAGCTGGTCCTTTGTCGTTGTGCCTTGCGCGATCAAATATTCGCCCGCCGCAATAAAATCGTCGAACACATTCTGCTTTTGGTGCAGCCGCCCGGCATCGTGCCAGGCATTGCCATACTCACCGCCGCCACGAAGGTTGGCGATGGCGAGCACCCCGCCCTGCTCCAGCCAAGCGATACGCGTCGCCGAAAAACCGGGCGTCACCGCCACGTTAAAGCCGCCGTATCCATATAGTAATGTCGGTGCGGGGCCAGCCGGCAAGGTTCGTTTACGAACGACAAACATCGGGATTTTAGTTCCGTCCTTCGACGCGTAGAAAACCTGCTCGGTCGTGTAATCACCGGGTGCGAATTCCAGTTTCGGCTGGAAGAATACCGTGCTGGTATTAGTCGCGGCGTCGTAGCGATAGATGGTCGGCGCAATCGCAAAGCTGGAAAAGCTGTAGAAGCTCTCGCTGTTGCCGCTCTTGCCGCCAAAGCCTGCCGCGGTGCCGATGTCGGGCAGTCGCACGACGCCCGCCGGCCTGCCGTCGAGTTCGAACAGCGCGGCCTCCGACTTGGCATCGCCGAGATAGGCGACGATCAGCCGCTGGCCGACGAGCGACGCGCCGACCATGGTATCGTCAGTTTCGGCAACGATGGGTTCCACCCGAACCTTGCTACCATCGACGTCGATCGACACCAGGCGTCCCTTGGGGGCGTCGGTATCGGTCACGAACCAGAACCGCGACCCGACTGATCCGGCGAGGTCCCAACTGTTCTTCAGGCCCGAAATCAGCGCGCGGGGTTTAGAGTCACTCCCATCGAGGCGCATGACATGCACCTCCATCCGGGGGTCGGTGCCTTGCGTCGAAGTGACGACCAGATAGCGGCCGTCGTCGGTAACCCGCGCGCCATGGCTATAGTTCGGATGATCGGGCGTCGCGTAAATCCTGACGTCGGCATCCTGCGCGGTGCCGACCCTATGAAAATAGACTGTCTGGTCGGTGTTCAGCGACTGGAACGCGGCGCCTTCCTTCGGAGCCGAAAACCGCGAGTAGAAGAACCCGGAGCCATCGGGCTTCCAGGCGATGCCCGAAAACTTCACCCATTTAATCTGATCGGCAAGCAAAGCGCCCGAACCGACATCGACGGTCCGCAAGGTGCGCCAGTCGGTGCCGCCGTCCTGAATGGCATAGGCCAGATACCGACCATCTTCGGAGGGCGCCCACTCGGCCAGTGCCGTCGCGCCGTCTTTGGCCCAGCTGTTGGGGTCGAGAAGCTGACGGGGACGACCATCGATCTCGTCGCGAACCCACAAGGTCGACTGGTTTTGCAGGCCGCTGTTATGCGAATAGAAATACCGTGAACCCGCCCGACGCGGCACGCCCATGCGCTCAAAATCATAAAGCTGCTTAATCCGCGCGGCAAAGATGTCACGACCGGGAAGCGTCGTCAGGTAACGCTCGGTCACAGTGTTTTCCGCGGTCACCCAATCCCGAACCTTGGGTGAGGTCCGGACGTCGTCTTCCAGCCACCGATAAGGATCGGCAACCGCCTCTCCGAATTGCGTTTCGACAACGGGCACGGTGGTGGTTTTCGGATAAGTCAGTGGAGCCTCGGCAGATACGGGGGCGGAAAGGGTCAGGACAGCCACGACCAAGGCCAGCGAAAACTTGTGCAAAGAAAAAGGCTCCGGGATATAATCCCGAAGCCTAAAACTCGTTTGGTGGCGGCGCAAGTACAGCCGATGCGCGCTGTCAGGCAGCAACATCCAGATCGTCGTCACCGGCAATCGGTCCTGAATCCAGGCCCTTGGCGTTGACGTCGCGGTCGATGAATTCGATGATCGCCATCGGAGCAGCATCCGAAAGGCGGATGCCAGCCTTGACGACACGGGTATAACCACCCGCACGATCGGCATAGCGCGGCGCGATCACGTCGAACAGCTTGATCAACTGCGTATCGTCGAGCAGCCGAGCATGCGCAAGACGACGGTTGGCAAGGCCACCCTTCTTCGCCAGCGTGATCAGCTTCTCGGTGTAGGGACGCAGTTCCTTGGCCTTTGCCACGGTTGTCGTAATTTGCTCATGCTTGATAAGCGCGGCCGCCATGTTGCGGAACAGTGCCGCGCGATGGGAAGAAGTACGCTGGAGCTTACGTCCGGCATTACGATGGCGCATGGTATCCGTCCTATGTTCGTCCCGAAGCCGTATCAGGCACTTCGGGCCAGGCGGTGAAACGGGGCACCGCCAAAACCCCTACTTTACTTGAGGCTTAGCCCATCAACTCGGCTTCGAGCTTTTTGGCCATGTCCTCGATATTCTCTGGCGGCCATCCGGGAATGTCCATGCCGAGACGCAGCCCCATCGACGACAGCACTTCCTTGATTTCGTTCAGGGACTTGCGGCCGAAGTTCGGCGTACGAAGCATCTCTGCCTCGGTCTTGCCGACCAGGTCACCGATATAAATGATGTTGTCGTTCTTCAGGCAATTCGCCGAACGCACCGACAACTCCAGCTCGTCGACCTTTTTCAAAAGGTAACGGTTGAGCTGGTTGGCATCGCTTTCGCTGACATGTGCAGGCGAAGCCGCTGCCATCCCGATGATCGGCGACTGGGTCGCCACCATCGAATCATCGAAGTGCACGAACAGCGAGAGCTGGTCCTGCAAGATCCGCGCGGCATAAGCCACGGCATCGTCCGGCGTAATAGTGCCGTCAGTCT
>NZ_JANXNX010000104.1 GCF_025353885.1 Sphingomonas sp.
CTTCATGGGCTGGGACCGGCCGATCCTGACCGACAGCGGTGGCTATCAGGTGATGTCGCTGGGTGACTTGACCAAGATTACCGAGGAGGGCGTCGCCTTCAAATCGCATCTCGACGGGTCGCGGCACATGCTGACCCCCGAACGCTCGATGGAGATTCAGCGGCTGCTCGGCTCCGACATCGTCATGGCTTTCGACGAATGTACGCCGTTCCCGGCCACGCACGAGGTCGCGGCGAAATCAATGCACCGTTCGATGCGCTGGGCAGAGCGATCGCAGGCGGGCTATCAACTTGGGCGCGATCATGCGGGTAATTCGGCGCTTTTCGGCATCCAGCAGGGGTCGATGTTCGCCGATTTAAGGGCGGAATCGACCGAATTGCTGATGAAAACGGGCTTCGATGGCTATGCAATCGGCGGTCTGGCAGTCGGGGAGGGGCAGCAGGCGATGTTCGGCGTGCTCGATTACGCCGCCGCGTTGCTTCCCGCCGATGCCCCGCGCTACTTGATGGGTGTGGGCAAACCCGACGATCTTGTCGGTGCGGTCGAACGCGGCGTCGACATGTTCGACTGCGTCCTGCCGACGCGCAGCGGGCGCAACGGGCAGGCCTTTACTTGGGATGGTCCGGTCAACATCCGTAACGCGGTCCATGCCGAGGATCAGGGGCCGCTGTCCGCCGACTGCGCCTGCCCGACGTGCGCCGGGTGGAGCCGGGCGTATCTGCATCATTTAGTGAAATCGGGTGAAATGCTGGGCGCGATGCTGATGACCGGGCATAATCTGTGGTTTTATCAACGGCTTATGCAAGGGCTGCGCGATGCGATCCGCGACCGGTCGCTGACGGCCTATGCCGACGGGTTCCGGTCGCGGTATCGTAAGGGTTAGCGTCGCGTCTTGCCCGGGGGCGCCACGGTGATCTTGACGGTCTCGCCCGAATTGCCGGGGAATCCGGTGAACATGGCATCGATCAAATTGGGCACCAGCGTCGTCAGGTCGTCATCGGTGGACATGGCCTGCGCCTTACCCTCAAACACGCGCTCCCGGCTGCCCCGACGCTCGATCCGCATTTCGAGTTGCGAATTATAGACGGTGTAGCTCTCGACGGTGTTATAATCGTCGAACAGGAACGGGTCGTAAAAGCCGCCGACGAACGCTCGGCGACCATAGCCATAGCCGTAATAGGGACGACCAAAACCACCATATCCGCCGAAGCGGCTGTAGCCGAAGCCACCGCCATAGCCGTAGCCGCCGAAGCCCGGGCTGATCGATGAGCGCAGTTTTTCACGCCCGCGGTCGACGCCATAGTTGATCGACACGATCAGGTTCGCGGTGCCCGACGTGCCCGCCCGGGCATAGCCGACCTGCTGCAGCCGATCGGCGACCATGTTGGCATAGGTCGCGAATTCCAGGCTGTTGTTCAGTCGGGGATCGTCCGCCACGACCGCGAAACTCTGGCCCTGAGGCACTGGAAGTTGCTGATAACGCAACACTCTTGCCTGGAACGGCTCGGCGCAACCGGCCACCGTCAAAAGCGCGATGGGCGCCGCGTATTTAAGGAAACGGATCATCGGCACGACCTCTATCTGATTGAATGTGTGGCAAAATGCGCCTTATTGGGTGAACGAATGTTGAACAAAATCGATCCGCCGCGGCTTAGCCTCGCTTCGACCGCTGCAGTCCCGTGGCATCATAGGCCGCCGCCAGCACTGGTGCTGCCAGCACCCGCGCCCGCTCGGCTCCGCTTTCCAGCATCGCGTCGATCCGGGCATCGTCGCGCAAATCCAACAGGCGCTCGCGGATCGGCGAAAGGGTGTAAACGAGATGCTCTACCAACCGCGCCTTGAACGGTCCGAACTGCGACCCACCATGTTCTGCCAGCACGGCTTCGCTGGTCGAATCGGAGAGCGCGGCGAGGATCGTTACCAGGTTCCGCGCCTCGGGACGGTCCGCCAACCCGGCGGGGTCGGAGGGCAGGGGCTCGGGGTCGGTCTTGGCCTTGCGAACCTTTTGCGCGATCAGGTCATTGTCGTCGGTCAGGTTGATGCGGCTCATGTCCGAGGGATCGGATTTCGACATTTTCGCGGTGCCGTCCCGCAGCGACATGATCCGCGCGGCGGCGGGGGGGATATAGGCTTCGGGCAGGGTGAACAGGTCAACACCGAAGTCGCCATTGAATTTAGTCGCAATGTCGCGGGCCAGCTCCAGATGCTGTTTCTGGTCGTCACCCACCGGCACGTGCGTCGCGTTGTACAGCAGGACGTCGGCGGCTTGCAGGACGGGGTATGCGAACAGGCCGATGCTGGCGCCCTCGCGGTCCTTGCCCGACTTTTCCTTGAACTGTGTCATCCGGTTCAGCCAGCCGATCCGCGCGGTGCAGAACAACAGCCAGGCCAGTTCGCTATGGGCGGGCACGCGCGCCTGATTGAACAGGATCGAGCGTTCGGGATCGATGCCGCTGGCAATCACCGCGGCGGCCATCTCGCGCGTGTTGGCGATCAGCGTGGCGGGCTCGTTGTGAACCGTGATCGCGTGGAGATCGGCGAGGAAGAACAGGCATTCCCCCTCGACACTATCCTGCATCCGCACCCAGTTCCGGATCGCACCGAGATAGTTGCCGAGGTGCAGGCTGCCCGTCGGCTGGATGCCCGAAACGACCCTCATCATAATCCCTTTCGACCGAATTGCGTTCGTAGTTCGCCAAGGCTGATCGCCCCCGAAGCCATCGCCACCGCGCCATAGATCGCCGCTCCGACGCCGCACAGCGTGACCAGCGCGACCACCCGCTCCAGCGTCGTGCGCGCCATATAGGGGTCGAGCAGCGGATTGAGCAGGGCGAGCGCGACCCCCATGGCAATGCTTGCCACCACGATCCGCACCGCCTTTGCCTTGAAGCGTGCATCGAAGCGCAAATGGTCCCGCCGATGCAGCGTCCAGTAGAGCAGGATGACGTTCACCCACGCCGCCGCCGCCGTCGACAGCGCGATGCCGACGAAGCCCGCGTCGAGCACCAGCACCGACAGCAGATTGCCCACCAGATTGACAAGCATCGATAACAGCGCGATCCGCACCGGGGTCCTGGTATCCTGACGCGCATAAAATCCGGGAGTCAGCACTTTGATCAGTACATAGGCCGGCACGCCCACCGAGAATGCCGCAAGCGCGCCCGCCGCGCCAATCGTGTCGATTGCAGTGAATGCGCCGTGCTGGAACACGCCCCGGATCAGCGGCGTCGCGGACACGACCAGCGCAACCGCAGCGGGCAGTGCGAGGAGCAGGCTGAGTTCCATAGCGCGGTTCTGGGTGTGACCGGCGGCAACGGCGTTGCCGCCGGCGATGTGGCGCGACAGACTGGGCAGGATTGCCGTCCCCACGCCGATGCCGATCAGCCCCAGCGGCAACTGGTTCAGCCGGTCAGCGTAATACAAATAACTGACCGCGCCCTGTTCCAGAAAGCGCGCCGCCAGCGAAGTCGAGATCAGCAGATTGAATTGGATTGCCCCCTGGCCGATGGCGGCAGGCCCGATCAGGACCAGCATCCGCTTGACGTCGGGTGAAAGCCGCGGCCGCCGCAGATTCAGGACGACCCCTGCCTGCCGACATGACCAGATCAACCAGGCAAGCTGCAACGCGCCAGCGACCGTTACCGCAATCGCTTGGGTTTCGGCAGTCTGGACCTGGGTCGAACCACGAAACAACACGATCGCGGCGATCATCGCGACATTCAACAGGATCGGGGCGGCGGCGTTTACCCAGAACCGGCCAAGCGAATTCAGGATACCGCCCAGCAGGGAAACCAGTGAGATCAGCGCCAGATAGGGAAAGGTTATCTGCGTCAGATGCTTGGCCAGCGCGAACTTCTCGACGCCGCCATCCGGAAATCCGCCGGTCATCGCCCAGACGATCGGTCCGGTTGCCGCGATCATGATGCCGGTGAAGATCACGAGAAACGGAAACAGCACCGACAGCACCTGTCCGGCAAATTCGGTGGCGGCAATGAGGCCCGACCCCGGATTTTCGGCATCGGATTCCGCAATGCGACGGTTAAACATCGGCACGAAGACCGCCGCGAAAGCGCCTTCTGCAAACAACGCGCGGAACAGGTTCGGCAAACGCCACGCGATCAGAAAGGCGTCAGATGCAAAACCCGCGCCGACAAATCGCGCCATCAGCATGTCGCGGACCATGCCAAGAACGCGGCTGACCAATGTCAGTCCGCCGATCGACGCGGTGGCACGAACCAGGTTCACAACGGCTTCAAACTGTTCGGGGCTTGCAGATCATCACAAGCCCCCCGGCGATCAGGCTTCGCCAGCAGGAGTTGCAAAGGCCAGCGCATCGCTCTGTTCGGCTTGTGAGACATAAAGCTGCCCAAAATCGATTGGCTCGAGCATCAGGGGCGGAAACCCGCCATCACGGACGGCATCGGCGAGCACGCGGCGGGCGAACGGAAACAGGATCCGCGGGGCTTCGGCAAGGAGAAATGGCTGAAGCTGGTCCTCGGGAATGTTGCGAAGCGCGAACAGGCCGGCGTAGGCGAGCTCGACCTGAAAAGCGGTCTTGTCGGCGGCGGTCGCCTTCACGTCGATCTTCAGCACGACCTCAAACGCATCGTCGCCTATTTGGGTCGATCCGATGTTGAACTGCACGTCGATCTGCGGCTGGCCCTGCCACTGGTAAACGCCGGGCGCGTTCGGATTTTCGAATGACAGGTCCTTCACATATTGCGAAAGCACCCCTGCCTGTGGTGTCGTATCTTCGCCATTGGCATAGGGTTCGTTGTCCAGCGGTGCGCCCTGTTCGTCGGCCATGTCGTGTTGGTCCTGCGGTTCGTGATGATCAATAACGGGCGCGCCTAGCAGGCGACGGGGTGGCAGGGCAATGCAAGTTTCAGCGGGCATTTGAAGTCGCGGACGATCGCGCCTATATCGAACTTTCGTATTCGGAGGTTTTGTGGTCGGTATTATACTCCTTGCAATGGTGGCTGGATTTCTGGCGCTCCGACTTTATTCGGTCCTGGGCAAACGCACCGGGCATGAGCAGACCTTTGTCGCGCCGGCGGATCATGCGAATTCCGTCCCGATTGTGGCCGGTGAGGAAGCCCGCCCGCAGGTCGTGATCGAGAATAGCAATGTTTTCGAACCGTCCGCCGCAGCAGGTATTCGAGCCATAATTGCCGCCGACAATAATTTCGACGTGGCGCGCTTCATCGAAGGATCGAAAGCGGCTTATCGCATGATCCTGGAGGCTTATTGGCGCGGCGATGAGGCTGAACTGGCTGAATTGACCGACGAGGATGTGCGTCAGTCGTTCGCAGCCTCGATTGCGGAGCGCAAGGCCGCGGGCCATGTTCTGGACAACCGCCTGGTCCAGATCGAGAAGGCAATAATTTCCGCTGCTTCGCTTGACGGTAAAGTCGCACAGGTCACGGTCCGTTTCGATGCCGATATTGCCGCCGTGACGCGGGATGCCGATAATCATGTTGTGGCTGGCTCGCTGAGCGATGCCGTGCCAACCCATGACGCATGGACCTTTACGCGCACGGTTCGTGCCCTCGATCCCAACTGGATTTTGACCGACACCGACGAGTCGGCATGACGCGGACACTAGGCGTTGCGATCGGTCTCGCGGCGCTGATGCTGGTCGGATGCGCCGGAACCGCTGTTCCGAATTCGGCGGGGTCGAAATCCAGCGTCGGACGATCTCATGGCGCCGTCTCTGGTGCATCGGCAAGTTATACGGTTAGCCCAGCAACGCCATTGAAACCGAGTGTTACGCCCGGCGTGACGGGCGTTGCTGGGGCGGAGCCGACCGCATATTCCAGTGGGATCGTTGCCGGGCCATCAATTGCTTCGCTGAAAATCGATCAAGTGGCTGGCAAGCGCGCGTTGACGGCCTTTCGCCTCAGTTGTCCGGCTTTGTTGCGGCGAAGCGATGCGTCGGGCCTGACCGCGAATAGTGATTGGACGGGCGTGTGTGCTATGGCGAACTCCTGGAACAGCGCGGACGCAGTCGGCTTTTTTGTCGCGCAGTTCGAGACCGTCCAGGTGGGCACCGGCGCATCGTTTGCGACCGGTTACTACGAGCCCGAGATCGCCGGGTCGCGGGTCCGGGCACCTGGGTATGATGTCCCGGTATATAGTCGCCCCCCCGATGAAATCGACGTTGACCTGGGCCAGTTTTCGGACCGGCTGGCAAACCGGAGGATCACCGGTCGCCTCGCGGGAACTTCGCTCGTCCCCTATTACACACGCGCCGAAATTGAGGACGGGGCGCTGGCTGGCAAGGGGTTGGAGCTGGCCTGGGCTGCCGATCCGATCGAGTTCTTCTTTCTCCAGGTGCAAGGGTCGGGTCGGCTGAAACTGCCTGACGGCAGCGTAATGCGGATTGGTTACGCCGGGCAGAATGGCCGTGACTACACCGGCATCGGGGCGTTGATGCGCGACCGCGGGCTGGTCGTTCCCGGGCAGTTGTCGATGCAGGGCATCATGGCTTATCTGCGGGCGCATCCTGCCGATGGGACTGCAATCAGGCGCGAGAACAAGAGCTGGGTGTTCTTTCGCGAATTGACGGGTGACGGGCCGGTCGGTGCTTTGGGCGTGGCAGTAACAGCGCAGGGCAGCGTCGCTGCCGACCCCGCCTTTGTGCCCTTGGGGGCGCCGGTATTCCTCTCAATGGACCGGGCCGATGCGACCGGCCTTTGGGTTGCGCAGGACACCGGGGGTGCGATCAAGGGTGCCAATCGGTTCGATACTTTCTGGGGCGCGGGCGACAGCGCGCGTTTGGTCGCTGGTGGAATGTCGGCAAGGGGGACCGCATTCGTCATGGTGCCAAGGGGTGTGCTGGCGCGACTGACGGCGAACAGGATTGGGCAGGGGAGTGCCCTCGGTGGCGGGACGACGCCTTAGCGCCGACGAGCGCGCGCTGTGGTCGCGCGTGGCCGCGTCGGTGCGCCGTGCGCGGAGCAAAAAGCCGACCGAACCCCTGCCCGAAACCCTGATCGAAGCGGTCCCTGCGACCAAAGCGAAGCCGCCGGTCGCCGCACTGGCAAGACAGCCAAAAGCTCCTCCGGTCCAACTTGGAGTGACCCTCGACGGCAGTTGGGACCGGCGGATCGCGACCGGCGGGGCCGCGCCGGAACGAACCGTCGACCTGCACGGATGTGGCGTCGATCAGGCGCATCGGCGGCTGTTGCTCGAACTCGAACTCGCGATTTCCGATGACGTTCGTGTCCTGCTGGTAGTGACAGGCAAGGCACCGAAGTCCGATGCGAGCCGCATCGACCTGCCCTTGCGCGGCATTATCCGTGCGTCGATCCTCGACTGGCTGGCGGCGTCGCGTCACGCGAGCCGGATCGCTGCGATCCGCCCGGCACATCCTCGGCATGGTGGCGCCGGAGCCTTATATATTATCCTAAGGCGTGCGAAAAACGGGGACGGTGCAAGAGGATATTAACCCTGCAATGTCATGCAGAACCGGGATTTTCTGTTGGGCGATTGCCTGACCGGGCGCAGGGACACGGCCACAGATGGAAGGGGTAACGCTAAAGTCGCGCGCGATCGCCTTTGCCGCGTGCATCGGGGCAACCTCGTTTATCCTTGCATTGCTCGCGACCGCCGACAACGGTTACGACAGCTGGGCCCTCACACGCGCGCTGGTCGTGGCCATTGTCTGCGGCGTGATGAGCTGGGCATCGGCCGAGCGATCGATTGCCGGAGTGGCCGAATCCGTTGATGCTGCCAGTGAGCGAATTGTCGCTGCGGCGCAGGGCGACCTGACCAGTCAGACCCCGGCTGAAGTCGCACGGGGAATGCCCGAACTGGCGATGGCCATGGACAGCCTGTTCCGGCAGGTTCGCGCCAATCTGGACAGCGTCCACGCGCTTGCGATGTTCGATCCCGTCACATCGCTCGCCAATCGGACGAATTTTCGCCGCGAAGCGGACCGGGTGTTGCGCACGCTGCCAACGGAGGCCGAGTGCGCCCTGTTTTTCCTCGACCTCGATAATTTCAAGGCGGTCAATGATACTTATGGCCATGCGCAGGGCGACCAACTGCTGGCGATGGTTGCCAACCGCCTGCGGGTGGTGGCCGATGCCGCAGGATCGCGTTCGGTGGCAGCCGGGCTACCGCTGGTCGGGCGGCTGGCAGGAGACGAGTTCACGATCCTGTTTCCACAGGTCAGTGGTATTGCAGGAGCAACGCGAATCGCGCGCGGGTTGCTCGCCGTGATGACCGAGCCGTTCGACCTGGCGGGTCATTCGCTCGACGTGGGAGCGTCGATCGGCGTCGCCATGCGACCCGCAGCGGGCCAGTCGCTCGCCGTGTTGATGCGCGCCGCCGATGTCGCAATGTATCATGCCAAGGCAAGTGGTCGTGCGCAGTTTCAGTTCTATAGCGACGCACTGGCAGAGCGGCTGGCAGACCGGACGCGACTGGAAAACGACCTGCGGATGGCGGTTGCGCGTGACGAACTGACGGTTGCGCTGCAGCCGCAGATATCGCTTACCGACGGATCGATCGTCGCTGCCGAAGCACTGTTGCGCTGGATCCATCCGGTCGACGGCCTGCGTACGCCAGAGACATTCATCGCGGCGGCAGAGGAAAGCGGGATCATCTTCGAGGTCGGCAACTGGTCGATCGACGCCGTTGGCCGCATGGCGGCGGAGTGGGCAAAGGCCGGGGTGCCTTATCGACTCGCCGTCAATCTCAGCCCACGCCAGATCAACCGGGCCGACTTTTTCCCGCGACTGCGCACGGCGATGGAATATCACAAGATTTCGATGACGATGATCGAATTCGAAATTTCCGAAGCGCTCGCCATGTCCTGCGGCGAGGCGGTGCTGGCCGAGATCGCGGCGTTGCGTAACGCCGGGGCGCGGGTTGCGCTTGATGATTTCGGCGCGGGCTATTCGAGTCTTCAGCGACTGCGGCATCTGCCGATCGACCGCATCAAGATCGATGGCAGCCTGATCGCCGACATCGCTACGCACAGCGACGCACGGACGATCGTCCAGTCGATTATCAGTCTGGCGCACGGCCTCGGGTATGAAGTAGTCGCGGAGGGTGTCGAGAACGTCGACCAAATGGATGTGCTCCGCGTCATGGGCTGCGATGCCGCCCAGGGGTTCGTCATCGCCCACCCGATGTCGGAAGCGGAGTTCCTGAAATGGAGCACGACCGAGCGCGAGATGCTGTTCGGCTAAGCGAACACGCGCTCCAAAATGTTTTCGTAAATGTCGGCGAGCGCTGTCAGGTCGGTCAGCGACACGGCCTCGTCCAGCTTATGCATTGTGGCATTGCACAGCCCGAACTCCACGACCGGGCATAACGCCACCAGATAGCGCGCGTCCGAAGTGCCGCCGGTCGTCGATAACTTCGGAACCACGCCTGTCACCTGCTGCACCGCATCCGAAACCAGCGTGCTCAAGGGCCCGGGCGGTGTTAGAAATGCTTCTCCGGAAATGCGCGCCGTGACCGTGGCGCGCGCTGTTTCGGTTTCCGCAATCGCCCGAACACGCGCGACCAGAGCCTCGCCATTCTGCTGGTCGTTGAACCTGATGCTCAACCGCGCGCTGGCCTTGGCGGAGATGACGTTGGTAGCGGGATTGCCAACGTCGATTGTCGTGACTTCGATGTTGGAGGGCTGGAACCAGTCGGTGCCGTCGTCCAGCACGATCGCATCGATTGCCGACAGGATGCGGACCAGCACGGGGATCGGGTTGTCGGCGAGGTGCGGATAGGCGACGTGGCCCTGCGTCCCGGCGACTTCGATCCAGATATTGACCGATCCGCGCCGCCCGATCTTGATCGTGTCGCCCAACCGCTCTGCCGAAGTGGGCTCGCCGACGAGGCATAGGTCCGGAACCAGATTTTGCGCACGCATCCGTTCGATCAGGGCAACGGTGCCATAGGTCGCGGGGCCTTCCTCGTCGCCGGTGATGACCAGCGTCAGCCGGCCCTTGTGGCCGACGACACGCGATGCCGCTGCGACGAACGAAGCGATAGCGCCTTTCATGTCGACGGCCCCACGCCCGTGCAGCAGGTCGCCGCGCACCTGTGGATCGAAGGGTGAAGTTTGCCATCCGTCGCCGGGCGGCACGACGTCGAGATGTCCAGCAAAGGCGAAGTGCGGGCCGACGTCGGACCCGCGGGTGGCCAGCAGGTTCTCGACGGGGCCGTCGGGTGCCTGCCCACAGGTGAGGCGATCGAGCGTAAACCCTTGCGCAACCAAAGCCCGTTCGAGCACTGCAAAGACTTGACCCGTGGCAGGGGTGATGCTCGGAACAGCGATCAGGGCTTTGGCGAGGGTGAGGGCGTCGGTCATCGCGCATGCGGTAGCGAGCGGTCGGCGTTTTGCCTAGCAGTTCACCGCACTAGGCCTCGACCGGCGCTTCGAATTTTTCGATAACCCAGTCCTCGGCCTGCGCGCCCGCAATCCAGTCCTGCATGAACGGATGCGCGATCACGGCCTGGATATAGCCGTGCGCGAACCGGGCGACCGGTAGCGAATAAGTGATGAACCGCGTCACGACTGGCGCGAACATGATGTCGGCGGCGCCGAACTCACCAAACAGAAAGTCGCCACCGGACCCGAACCGCGCGCGGGCCTGCGCCCACAATTCCATAATCCGGTTAATCTCTGCCGCCACTGCGTCGGAGGGCGGGTGAGGCGGGTAGATCTGGCGAATATTCATACCGTGTTCGCGGCGCAGTGCCGGAAAGCTGGAATGCATTTCAGCAGCCATCGATCGCGCCATCGCACGCGCGGCTTCGTAGGTCGGCCAGAACAGCGTATTGCCGGTCTTTTCGTTGAGGAACTCAACAATCGCCAAGCTGTCCCAGACGACGATATCGCCGTCCCACAGGATCGGGACCTTCCCCTGGCTCGGGGCAAATTCATCGCCCTCACGGCGCTTGTCCCACGCCTCGTCATAAAGCGGCACGACCGCCTCCTCGAACAACAGTCCCGACTGTTTGCACGCCAGCCAGCCACGGAGCGACCACGACGAATAGGTCTTGTTGCCGATAAAGAGCTTCAGGGTCATGCGGTCGCTATCGCTTCAAGAACCGCGGCGCGCAACTCGGGAATGCCCATCCCTTTTTCCGAAGACGTCAGGATGAGATCGGGATGCGCCGCCGCGCGCTTGCGGATTGTCTCCGCCGTGCGCGCCGAAACAGTTTCGAGCTCGGTTGCCTTGATCTTGTCGGTCTTGGTCATCACCACGCGGTAGCTGACAGCGGCTGCATCGAGCATCTCCATGATATCGTTGTCGACCGGCTTGATCCCGTGTCGACTGTCGATAAGCACGAAGGCGCGGGCCAGAACCTGCCGTCCGCGTAGATAATCGTTGATCAGGAACCGCCAACGCTTGACCATGTCCTTTGGAGCCTCGGCAAAGCCATAACCCGGCATGTCGACCAAGCGTAGCCTCATTGGTTCGCCAACCTCGAAAAAATTCAATTCCTGGGTTCGGCCCGGCGTGTTCGACGTTCGCGCCAGGGCGTTGCGATTTGTCAGCGCGTTCAGCAAGGACGACTTGCCGACATTGGACCGCCCGGCAAACGCCACTTCGGGAACTGTCGGGTCAGGAATGAACTCGAGCGTGGGCGCTGATTTCAGGAACGAAACCGGCCCAGCGAACAGCTTGCGTGCCGCCTCGATATCGTCATCTTCGAACCCGCTCACTTCGTGTCAGCCGGTAAGGCCTTTAGTCCGGGATGCCTGGAATAGAGCCACTTCTGCTGCAGGATCGTAAGCGTGTTCGACGTCATCCAGTAAAGCTGTAACCCGGCGGCGAAGGGCGCCATTACGAAAACCAGTATCCACGGCATGAATTTGAAGACCTGCGCCTGTGCGGCATCCATTGGCGTCGGGTTTAGCTTGAACTGCATATACTGGGTCACGCCGACCAGGATCGGCAAGACGCCAATGGCGATGGCGTGCGGTGGCGTGAACGGCAGCAGGCCAAACAGGTTCACCGGCGTCAGCGGATCAGGCGCAGATAGATCGTGGATCCACAGGACGAAGGGCTGGTGACGCATCTCGATCGTCAGGACCAGCACCTTGTAAAGCGCGTAAAAGATCGGAATCTGCAGGAATATCGGCAGGCAACCGGCGAGTGGGTTGACCTTCTCCGCCTTGTAAAGCGCCATGATCTCCTGCTGCTGGCGCGGCTTGTCGTCCTTGTAGCGTTCCTGGATCGCCTTCATCTTCGGCTGGACGACGCGCATTCCGGCCATTGATGCGAACTGGCGCTGGGCAACGGGGAACATCAGCCCGCGTACGGTCAGGGTCAGCAACATGATCGCCAGCCCGAAATTGCCGACCAAGCCCCACAACCAGTGGAGATAATGAAAAATCGGCTTTTCGACGATCTCGAACCAACCCCAGTCGATGGCCTTGCCGAACAGCGGAATACTCAACGCAGTTTCATACCCGTCAAGCGTGCTGACTTCCTTGGCTCCTGCAAAGAAGTGGGTGGTCGTACTCTGCGCCTTGCCCGGAATAACCGTGGCGGCGGGGTTGGTGAAGTCTGCCTGATAGACAGTTCCCGCCGCGCGGAACCCGGCATCGATTGAGCCAGTGCCAGCAGGAGCCAATGCGGTCAGCCAGTATTTGTCGCCAAAACCCAGCCACCCGCCCGGTGAGGTAAAGCGCGTTCCTGCCTGCCCGCCCTCGTCGAGCGTCTTCCAGTTGACGCGGTAGTTGGCGGCACGGTTGAACACGCCAAGCGGACCGACATGATCGGTCCAGACATCGGGATCCTTCGATTTCCCGTCGCGGGCGATATAGGCAAAACTACGGGCAATAACGGGCTCGGTCCCGGTGTTGGCGACGTTCTGTTCGACGGTGAACATATAGTTGGCGTCGACGCTGAACTTCAGCAGGAATTGCTGGCCAGTACTGTTGTTCCAACGCAGCGTTACCGGTTTGGTTGGGGTTAGTTCGGTGTTGTCAGCCTGCCAGACAGTCGCGGGGCCGGGTGCCGACAATCCCTCGCCGGTCCAGCCAAATCCGGCATAATAGGCGTCCGCGCCGCCCTGGGGAGCGAGCAAACGGATCGGCGGCGAGTTCTTGTCAAGCGTTTCCTGGTAGGTGCTGAGCACCAGATCGTCGATCCGTGCGCCGGTCAGGTTGATCGTGCCCGCAAGTTTCGGGGACCGGATATTGACCCGCGCGGTGGCAGCAATGACTTTCGCACGATCCTGAACAACCGGTGCCGTCGTCGGTGCGGGCGTATTCGCGGGCGTAATCGCAACGCTTTTTCCGTCGACGATCTTTATCGAAGGTTGGTTTGCCACGGGGAAATACTTGCTGGAAATCGTGCTCCAGCCCAACAGGACAAGCGCCGACAACACGATCGCCAGTATCAGGTTACGCTGATTATCCACGTGGCAGGTCCTTCAGGAAACGGGGTCTTTGGGTACAGGATCGAAGCCGCTGCCGCCCCACGGATGACAGCGCATGATGCGTTTGAGCGCTAGCCAACCGCCGCGCAGCGCGCCGTGGCGCTCGAGCGCTTCGATGGCATAGGCAGAACAGGTTGGTGCGTAGCGACAGGTCGGCTGCAGCAGCAACGATGGGCCGCGCTGCCAGCCCCTGGCCACCAAGATCAGCAGGCGCTTCACGTGGCAAGTTTGGCGACCGCCCGTTTCAGGTCGTCGCGCAACATGGCATAGTCGCGCTCGACGCCGCCTGCGCGACCGATCAGGATATGATCGCTGCCGACAAAGCCCCCGTCCGCGATGACTTCACGAGCGAGCGCGCGAAAACGCCGTTTCATGCGATTGCGCACGACGGCGTTGCCAATTTTTTTGGTGACGGTGATACCGATTCGCTTGGTGTCATCGCCGTCCACGCGGTCACGGACAAGCAGTACGAACCCGAAGGTTGCGCGCCGCATCGCGTTGTTGGCGGCAAGGAAATCCCTGCGCGCCGAAACCGTTGTTAGGCGGACAGCTTGATGCGTCCGCGTGCCCGTCGGGCGCGGATCACGGCACGGCCGCCCACTGTCGCCATCCGATGGCGGAAACCGTGACGTCGTGCGCGAACAAGATTGCTCGGCTGAAAAGTGCGCTTCATCGCTCATGCCCTGATACGAAACTTTGAAAAGAAAAGGTCGCCCCATGGGGACGACCGTTAGGGCGGCACTATGGCGGGTTCTAACAAAAGTCAATTGCTTGTCGCGTCATGATGTGGAGCCAGGTCGGCAAGCCGCGCCTTGCGTTCGGCGCGCCGCCTGGCGCTGGCACGGCGCAGGCCCCAGTCGGTCCAACGTCCGTGTGTGGGCCAGCGCCGCTTGAACCGGACATAGTGACGCTTTGCCTTTTTTGAATAACGCAGCATCAGGCCAAATCCCGCGGCGAACACGAAAACCCCGCCGGGGCCGGGAATTGCACCCACGATGGGCGATGCCACGACCAGGACACAGCCGACCACAAACATACTTGTTCGCACCGCAGGCTGATGGTCGACGCTGCGCAAATGTTCGAGGAAATTCATTGGCTCCATTTGGGTTGCGTGTGTTGCATTGGCAAGACGGCGCCGACCCGCGTATGCGACGCTTTGAAACGGGGGGCGCAATTACTATGGTCGCTATGGTGCCGACAGTGGCGTATCTGGGGCTGGAGGCGCGCGCGGTCGAGGTTCAGTGCTCGTTGATCTCGGGAATTCCGAACTTCACGGTGGTTGGGCTGGGAGACAAGGCCGTTGCCGAAAGCCGGGAGCGGGTGCGGGGCGCCATCGCCGCCATCGGACTCGCTCTGCCGCCAAAGCGCATCACGGTGAACCTGTCGCCCGCGGATTTGCCGAAGGAGGGATCACATTATGACCTGCCTATCGCCCTGGCTCTGCTGGGGGCGATGGGCATCGTCGATGCGGAGACGCTAGCCGGCTATGTGGTCGTCGGAGAGCTGGGTTTGGATGGCCGGATCGCGCCGTCGCCGGGCGTATTGCTGGCCGCGATCCATGCGTCCGAACAGGGAAGGGGGCTGGTCTGCCCGGTGGCCCAAGGCGCAGAAGCCGCCTGGGCAGGCAATGTCGAAGTTATTCCCGCACCCGATTTGCTGAGCCTGCTCAATCATTTCAAGGGAACGGCGCTCTTGCCTGGCGCAGTCGCCGGCGAGGTCGAGGACCGCGCCCACGGTCCCGATCTGCGCCAGGTCAAGGGACAGGAGACCGCTAAGCGCGCCCTGGAAATTGCTGCGGCGGGAGGACACAATCTGCTGATGGTCGGGCCGCCGGGTGCGGGCAAGTCGCTAATGGCGTCGTGCCTGCCGGGAATATTGCCCGATCTGACGGCGGGCGAGGCGCTGGAAGTTTCGATGGTCGCGAGTGTATCCGGAGAATTGACCGCGGGTCGTCTGAAGCGGACGCGGCCGTTTCGATCGCCGCATCATTCAGCGTCGATGGCCGCGCTGACCGGCGGCGGGTTACGCGTCAAGCCGGGTGAGGTCAGCCTTGCGCACCTTGGCGTGCTGTTCCTCGACGAACTGCCCGAGTTCCAGCGTGCGGCACTCGATTCGCTGCGACAACCGCTCGAGACCGGTAGCGTCAGCGTTGCCCGCGCCAATGCTCATGTGACCTTCCCCGCGCGCGTCCAGTTGATCGCGGCGATGAATCCGTGCCGTTGTGGTCATTTGGGCGACGCCGCCCTAGCATGTTCGCGCGCCCCGAAATGCGCATCGGATTACCAGGCCAAGGTGTCAGGACCGATGCTCGATCGCATCGACCTGCACGTCGACGTGGCAGCAGTCAGTGCCGCCGACTTGGTGCTGCCCCCGCCTGCCGAGGGAAGCGCCGAGGTCCGGCAGCGCGTGGCCGATGCGAGGGCGTTGCAGACCGCGCGCTACGGCGTCGACGGTCCCCGCACTAACGCCGAAGTCGACGGCGATTTGCTGGAGACACATTGCATGCCCGATGAAGCAGGGCGAAAACTGCTTGCCCAGGCCGCCGAAGCGATGCGGTTGTCAGCGCGGGGATATACGCGCATCCTGCGGGTGGCACGCACGATCGCCGACCTGGCTAATGTCGAGAAAGTAGGACGCATCCACATCGCTGAGGCGCTGAGCTATCGTCGGCAGGCGCCGCGAAATTGACGGGATTGCCCTAGACCGAAACCCGCTATACTGAGCAACACAGGGCGGGCGTGGTCGAACTGGTAGACGTGCTGGGCTCAAAAGCAATTCAAAAATCTTTGAAAATCACAAAAACCTTACAAAGACGCCAGTTTTGAGCCATATTTCTCGCCAGATGGTCTAGCGCACTGCTAGCACAAAATGGCATCGGATGGCCCACGACCACAAGGCACTCTTTGCTGGACAACAAGGTTCAGCTCTACATGCCACCCAACAGTCCGCACTGGCAATGTGCCTGTTCGATTGCCGGAAAACAGCGCCGCACTTCAACCAAAGAGGACAGCCTCTCTCGCGCCAAGGATGTTGCGCGCGACTGGTATCTTGGCTTGATGGGAAAATACCGCGCCGGGGAATTGAAGGAAGGCGTCACTTTCCGCACGGCGGCGGAGCATTTCGTCAAAGAGTTCAAGGTCATCACCGAGGGCGAGCGCAACAAGGAATATATCAAAAGCCTGTTGATCTCCCTCAACGTCCACCTGTTGCCCTTCATGGGCGACCGCGTTGTGACGGACATCACCCCCGGACTTGTCCAGGAATACCGCGTCCACCGGATGACGTCGCGGATCGACAAAAAGACCGGCCTGCCCAAGCGGCCTTCGCG
>NZ_JANXNX010000013.1 GCF_025353885.1 Sphingomonas sp.
GGCGTCATCGGCAACCTCAACCGCCGCCTGATGCAGACCGAATCCGCGTGGATGCGCGAGGAACTGAACAAATACCAATCCTCCGCCCCGTGCGAAGTCTGTCACGGCGCGCGCCTCAAGCCCGAGGCGCTGGCGGTGAAGATCGGCCTGCGCGACATCTCGTCCGTCACCCGCCTGTCGGTGGTCGATGCGCTGGCGTGGTTCGAACAGGTTCCCGGCCAGCTCGGCGATCAGCAGAATGCCATCGCCGAACGCATCCTGAAGGAAATCCTCGAACGTATCGGCTTCCTCAACAATGTCGGGCTGGATTACCTCAACCTCGACCGCACCAGCGGCACGCTGTCGGGCGGCGAGAGCCAGCGCATCCGCCTGGCCTCGCAGATCGGCTCCGGCCTGTCCGGCGTGCTCTACGTGCTGGACGAACCAAGCATCGGCCTGCACCAGCGCGACAACGACATGTTGTTGAAGACGCTGCGCCGCCTGCGCGATCTCGGCAACACCGTGCTCGTCGTCGAGCATGACGAGGATGCGATCCGCACCGCCGATTACGTCATCGACATGGGGCCCGGGGCCGGCGTCCATGGCGGCGAGATCGTCGCCAAGGGTACGTTGAAACAGGTGCTGAAGACCAAGGGCAGCATCACCGCCGATTACCTCAACGGCACCCGCAAGGTCGCCGTCCCGGAAACGCGCCGCAAGGGCAACGGCAAGAAGATCACCGTCCACAACGCCACCGCCAACAACCTGCGCGGCGTCACGGCCAGCCTGCCGCTCGGCACGTTCACCTGCATCACCGGCGTGTCCGGCTCGGGCAAGTCCAGCTTCACGATCGACACGCTGTACGCCGCCGCCGCGCGCGAGCTGAACGGCGCGCGCATCGTGCAGGGCAAGCACGACAAGATCACCGGTCTGCAATATCTCGACAAGGTGATCGACATCGATCAATCGCCGATCGGCCGCACCCCGCGCAGCAACCCCGCCACCTCTACCGGCGCGTTCACCCAGATCCGCGACTGGTTCGCCGGCCTGCCGGAATCGCAGGCGCGCGGCTACAAGCCCGGCCGCTTCAGCTTCAACGTCAAGGGCGGCCGCTGCGAGGCGTGCCAGGGCGACGGCCTGCTCAAGATCGAGATGCACTTCCTCCCCGACGTCTACGTCACCTGCGACGTGTGCCACGGCGCGCGCTACAATCGCGAGACGCTCGAGGTGAAGTTCAAGGGCAAGAGCATCGCCGACATCCTCGACATGACGGTCGAGGATGCGGTCGAATTCTTCAAGGCGGTCCCCGGCATCCGCGACAAGATGGCGATGCTGCTCGAAGTCGGCCTCGGCTATGTAAAGGTCGGGCAACAGGCGACGACGCTGAGCGGCGGCGAAGCCCAGCGCGTCAAGCTCGCCAAGGAACTCAGCAGGCGCGCCACCGGCAGCACGCTGTACATCCTCGACGAACCGACCACCGGGTTGCATTTCGAGGACGTCCGCAAACTATTGGAAGTCCTCCACGCGCTGGTCGAACAGGGCAACACCGTCGTCGTCATCGAACATAATCTGGAAGTCATAAAGACCGCCGACTGGGTCATCGACCTGGGGCCGGAGGGCGGCACCAAGGGCGGCGAGATCGTCGCCGTCGGCACGCCCGAAAAGGTGGCGAAGGAGCCGCGGAGTTATACCGGGCATTATCTGGCGCCGCTGTTGGGGATGGAGAGTTTGGCGGCGTAGCCGCTCCTCTCCATTCCAACTAAGGCAAACAACCTAAATTAGAAATTAGTGGGTTCACGAAATTCGTATCCACTCAGCTGCGCGCCATCCCAGTCGGTTTCGTTTCTCAAACTGTGCCGAGTGTCCTCGGATAGTGATCGAAAACTTTCAGCTGCCTCGTGAGCCTGACGCAGAATCTCGTCCATCGTAAGATGCTCGTTCATTCCACCATCCCCTTTTTTGCCGTCTTAATGAGGGTGTGAATCTCGTCAAGCCGAGCGTTGTAAAATTTTTCGAGAAGAAAATTGCTTACGCCTTGAACGCCACCGACCGGCATCGCCCGCGTTCGGTTGAATTTCGCCACTGCTCCAAACTTTCCTTTTCGTGGACGCATCGAAAACACTCGCTGATAGAGCGTCGGCGAAACGCCTTGGAATGGTCTGAACTGCACTGCTGAGGGCAAAGTTCCGATTTGGTCGTCTGTCGAAATTTCTCGGCAATAGAGCGTTTTCGTGAGACTCTTCGGATAGGGTTCGATGAACACGACCGACCTAATGCCAGCGGCGATGATATGCCTAGCGCAAACATGACAGGGGAATGTCGTGCAATAGAGTGTGGAATTGGCTACTGCCCTTCCAACCCGCGCAGCCTCGGAGATTGCGTGCATCTCGGCATGCACGACGCGCCCGAACTCGATGAGGTTTCGAACTCGAGCATCAATCGTTAACTCCCGCCACTGGCCATGAAGCAGTTGTTCAACAAGCTCGCTTAGCTCTTTCCCGCTTGCCTCGTCGGACAAAATTCCAGCCTTTCTGAACGACTCTACAAGTTCATGAAAGATGTTAGAAATTTCTGCGGTATTGGGATCAAACTCGACAACGTGATCCCGGTTATCGGGACCGTTTCGCCCTTCGTGCCAAACGCCGCCCGCCGGGTAGGGGACATCGTTAAATCCTGTTGAAATCACCGTGCCGTCGTCGCCAATTATAGCCGCGCCGACCTGACGGGACAGATCTGCAGACCGCAACGAAACTGCTTTTGCGGTGAACATCGCATATTCGTCGACTGTCGGTGTGGTGAAGGGTTCCCCGAAAACAAGATCGACAAATCGCTTTATCTGGGTGTCTATTTGATCGTCATCCGCGACAAAAAAGTCAGCTTTGGGAAATGTGTTTTGAACGTCCTGAGACAAGTCTGTTGTATCTCGTCGCTCGTCTTCTTTGATCGCAGCTTTTGCATTCTCGATATGCTCTTCACGGGTGTTCGTATGTTTCGACTCCGCAATCCTGTTTGCAAACTTTGCTATCCGATCACTCTCGCTTGCATACACAGACACAGTGTAGAAATTTCGTCCGTAAATTTTATCTAAGGTTTGAATTTCCTTGGGATTTTTGAGTGAGTCAATGACGAAAACATTCGCGCCGCCCAAACCCGTCTGGTCCGGATCACGTTTGGGCCGCAACGCGATAATTGCCGAAACGATCAAAGTTACGACACCGTCGCCGCCTTTATGCAGCTGACGAATTTGATCTCCTCCGTCCATTAAAGCTCGGACGCGCTCGTCTTCAGGCGTTCCTTCTGTCTTCAAGCCGATGAAACTCTGGATTAACCGGCTGACTTTGACCTCGTTGTACTGGTAATCATACGAGCAGAAATGGGCCTTGAGCTGGGTTTTTACTATCTCAAGATCGGTGCCTGCAGCACCCACAAGCGCGATGTAGACGTCAGGACGGTCTTTAGCATCTATTGTTCCCCCCGCTAACATTACTCCGCTGCCTCTGCCCAACCGGCCTCACCGCCCACACGCGAATTATGCGCGTAAGTATCCCACCCGATCTCGTAGTCCTCGGCCTGGTCACCCCACACCGTCCACCCCTTTCGCGAGCCACGCCCGAAGATTTCGAGCCGTGTCGTGGGGCTGCATGCCTCGATCAGGTCGTACATTTCGTCGGGCTTCCGGCTGTGTTCGCGCTTGCGGGTGCCGAGCAGGTTGACCTGCCGCCGTCCCGCCGGGCCAGTGCGCGCGTTTTTGCCGCGAATGCCGAACAGGCAAAGTTCGGTGACGTTGCGGAAGTAGAAGCCGACGCCGCGACCGTCGGACCCGCCGTCCTTGCGGATTTTATGCCAGACGATGTTCGATTTATAATCGAAGCCCCATGCCTTCATGACGGCCAACCCCTCCGGCAGCAGCGCGTTCGGCACCCACAGATACAGATGCGCGGGATCGGCGGCGCAATCGGCGACGGGCAGCGCCATGATGTCGAGCAGCTCCATGGTGTCGTAACGCGACAGCCGGCGATGTTCGGGGGCCATCTTGCCGGTGCGGTTCTGGAACCGCCACGGCGGATCGGCGAGGATCGTCGAGAAACGCTTACCCTTGGTCGCCAGGGCGAAATCTTCGGCGGCGGTGGTCGGTTCGTAATCAGCCATTGTCGTCGTCCCCTGAACCACCAACTACGATTGGTGCATCATCCTCGACATAGCAATGGCGCGTGATGCCGAACGCCAGGATCGGACAGCCACCCCCGCCACCACCTTCGAGACGAGGTAACAGCTTGTCCATGTGCGTCGTTGACGCCCCGTATTTCGTCCCGATGCCCAGCCCCTTGAACAACGTCTGCAGATGGGTGGCGCGTGTCACGATGATGCCCACGTCGATCACCCGCAGGTCGAACAACAGCCGGAAATTATTCAAATCCCGGTCAAAGAACGGATCCTTGTTGTTCCATTCGATTTCGAGGCCAACTCGACCCTTGAAACAATCTACCTTGTGCGTCGGTGAGTCGCGCTCTTCATCATCGACCTTGATCCGAGTGGCAAACTTCTTCTCAACCCAGCCTCGGTCGGTAAGAAACCCGTCGAACCTTCCGGCAATGCTCGACTTGGCCCCGCCCCCGCCGAGCACCTCACTACGCCGAAACTCGAATGCCCGAAGTGCGGCGATGACCTCGTGCCATTCGGCGAGATGCGCTGTTTCAAGAATGCCCGTCGCATTTCGCCACTCATGCACCTCGAATCGCGCGGCGATATCGGACGGGATAAGGTGCGTGGTTACCATGCCGCCGACATGGAACGGATCGTGAATCGTGGCAAGTGCAGAACGAAATCGCCATCTGGATTCCACCCCCACAAATCCCTAACTCCACCCCATGTGCAACGAGGTCGCCCGCCGGATATCGCTCGATCTGCTGCGAAATGACTTCGATCAGCGCAAGATCCGCCTGTTTTACCCCGAAAACGCACCGAATATGGAGCCATTATCCTCGATAAGGATCACCGATTCCACGGTGATCGTGCGGGCGACCGTGCGCGCGGGGCGCGGTTTGGGTGATGACGATAGTATGGCGGCAGAGCTTGTCACCCGGCGCTGGAGCTGGCCCGGCGCGCATGGCAAGCCTGTCTATAACTTCCGCTCCGATGGCCGCGACTTGGCGTCGGGGCGGTGCCTGATCCCCGTCGATGCATTTTACGAATTCACGACGGCGGCGGACCCCGAGGCGAGGTCGCCCAAAAATAAACTAAAGGACAAATGGGCCTTCACCCACGCGCGCGACGACTGGTTCGCCATCGCGGGGCTATGGCGCAAGACTGCCGGCGTTAATGGCGAAGTCGGAGAGGCGTTTACGATGCTGACGACTGAGCCCGGCCCCGACGTCGCGCCCTATCACGCGCGCCAGATGGTCGTGATTGAACGCGATGACTGGGCGCGCTGGCTCGACCCCGCTTGCCCCAGCGAAACACTGACCCGCCCCCTCCCGGCCGGCACGCTGTCGGTCACGCAGGTCCGCTGAATTCGCTGTCCTACAGGGCGACGCCTGCCCTATCTGCCTTGCCCGGCGGATTTCCGATGGGAGGCAGGCGAGACCGATAATTTCCTACCCGCGCATCTTACTTGCCGATTTACTGCGCTTTCTGCGACTCTATCCCCAGCCGCGCCAGTTCGATCTTTGGGCAATGGTCCATGACGACCTTCAACCCAGCCGCTTCGGCGCGTGCTGCCGCCGCCTCGTTGATGACGCCCAACTGCATCCAGACCGCCTTTGCCCCCACCGCAATGGCCGCATCGACGACTTCCCCGGCGGCGTCCGAATTGCGAAAAATGTCGACCATGTCGATCGGCCCCGCGATGTCGGCCAGCGTGGCGACCACGGTCCGGCCGTGGATCGTCTTGCCCGCCAGCGCCGGGTTGACCGGGGTCACGTCATAGCCGTGGTCGATCAGCGCCTTCATCACGCCATGGCTCGCGCGGTCGGGGCGGTCGGAGGCACCGACCAACGCGATGGTGTGCGTTTCCTGCAGCAGCGCACGGAGTTCGTCGGGGGCGGTCAATGGCATTTCAGTGGTCCTTTACCCAGGCCGCGACCTTGGCCGCTATGGTAATGAATGCCGCACCCTGCGGTGTGTTCCCGGCGGCCGGGGGATCGCCCGCATCCGATGCCGTGCGGATCGCGATGTCCAGCGGGATGCGGCCCAGGAAGGCGATGTCCATTGTCCCCGCCGCCGCCTGCGCTCCGCCCTGGCCGAACGGATCGCTGACCTCTCCGCAGTGCGGGCATTCGTAACCCGACATGTTTTCGACCAGGCCGATGATCGGCACGCCCGACTGGTTGAACAGGTCGATGGCACGCACCGCATCCATCAGCGCAAGGTCCTGAGGGGTCGAGACAATGACCGCGCCGACCGGCTTGTGCTTGGTCATCATCGACAGCTGGACATCGCCGGTGCCGGGCGGCAGGTCGATGATGAGCAATTCGCAGTCGCCCCAGTCGGCGTCGATCAGCTGGCCTAGCGCATTGCCCGCCATCGGTCCGCGCCACGCGATCGCCTGGCCCGGCTTTACCAGATGCCCCATCGACAGCATCGGCACGCCGAACCGCGTCGGCACCGGCTCAAGCTTTTGGTTGAGTGAGGTCGGGCGCATGCCCTCGGTCGCCATCAGGCGCGGCTGCGACGGGCCATAGATGTCGGCGTCGATCAGCCCGACCTTTGCGCCCCCCCGGGCCAGCGCGATGGCGAGGTTGGCGGCGAGCGTCGATTTGCCCACGCCGCCCTTGCCGCTGGCGACCGCGATCAGCTTGCGGCCCTTGCGCTCGGCGGTCAGGGCGATGCGGACGCTGGTGACGCCCGGCACGGCCAGCAGCGCGCGCTTCACATCGGCCTGCAGCAGGTCGCGATGAACCTCGTCCAGCCCGGTCACGTCGAGGATCAGGCTGGCGCGGCCATCGGCAAAACGGGGCGGCGCGGCGCGCCCCGCGGCTCCGGGAACGGTGGCAAGGGCGGTCGATAAGCTGGCGGGATCGGTCATGCCCACCCCTTACACAAGCTGCGCGCGATTTGGCCCCTGTAATTCCTTCGGCGGCCCCCTATAAAGATTAGATGACAACGATGCGTGGATGGCCGGCGGCAGTCGCCGTATGGGTGAATGAGGGTGGCCCCTGGGGCGGACGCGGTTCTGGCGACGGGGGCGGCGCGGGCGGCAGTTCCGGCGGTGGCGGCCCACGCAATCCGTGGAACCAGCCCCCCGATGGCAAGCCTCGCGGTCCCCGCGGCCCGACCGCGCTCGACGAATTGCTGAAACGCGGACGTGCCGGGTTCGGCGGTGGCAGTGGCAAGCTGCCGGTATGGACCGGCGGACCGCTCTGGAAATATGCCGCAGTCGGTCTGCTGGTGATATGGATCGCGTTCAGTTGCGTTCACCGGATCGACCCGCAGGAACGCGGCGTCGTCACCATGTTCGGCAAATATTCGCGGACGCTTGAGCCCGGCGTCAGCCTGACCTTTCCCGCCCCGATCGAGCGCGTCCAGACCATCGATGTCCAGAACATCCGCCTGATCGACATTCCCGATGGCGCTGGCGAAAAACTGGTGCTGACCCGCGACGAAAATATCATCGACCTCGACTATTCGATCCGCTGGTCGATCAAGGACCCCGAGCTTTACCTGTTCCAGCTCGCCGACCCCGATGCGACGATCAAGGCGGTGGCTGAGAGCGCCATGCGCGCCGCCATCGCCAATATCTCGCTGAACGATGCGATCGGTTCGGGTCGCACGGGCATTGAGGCCGAAGTGACGCAGCGCATGCAGGCGTTGCTCGATGGTTATCGATCGGGCGTGAAGATTCAGGGTGTCGCGGTCAAGAACGCTGGCCCGCCTGAGGCAGTGAACGACGCCTTCAAGGAAGTATCCGCCGCCCAGCAGGCCGCACAGACTTCGGTCAACCAGGCCAATGCCCAGGCGCAGCAGGTTATCGCGCGCGCCCAGGGTGAAGCCGCCGCGTTCGACCGCGTCTATACCCAGTACAAACTGGCACCTGAAGTCACACGCCGCCGCATGTATTATGAAACCATGGAGGACGTGCTGTCGAGGGTGGACAAGACGATTGTCGAACCAGCGGGCGTCACCCCCTATCTGCCGCTGACGGGAGCCAAGAAAGTTCCAGCACCCGTTGCGCAGGCCGGAGCAGCACAATGAACAGCGTCCCATTCCTCCGCAATCCGATCGCGCTGGCGATCGTCGCGCTGCTGATCTTGTTCCTGGCGTCGAACACCTTGGCGATTGTCCCTGAGACACGGCAGGGCGTCGTCCTGCGTTTCGGTGAGCCCGTGCGGATCATCAATGGCTATCGGCGGGGCGAACAGTTCGGGCAGACCGGTGCGGGTCTGATTGCCCATATCCCTTTTGCGGAACAGATCATCTGGATCGACAAGCGGGTGCGCGATGTCGAGATGGAGCGTCAGCAGGTGCTGTCGACCGACCAGCTGCGCCTGAACATCGACGCGTTTGCGCGCTATCGGATCGTCGACCCGTTGCGGATGTTCAAGACCGCGGGGAAGGAAGCCAATGTTTCCGAAGCATTGCAGCCGATCCTTGGTTCAGCGCTTCGTAACGAGCTCGGCAAGCGGCAGTTTGCGCTGCTGCTGAGCCCCGAACGCGGTGCGGTCATGAACAATATCCGGATCGGGCTGAATCGGATCGCGGGGCAATACGGTGCCGAGATCATCGACGTCCGCATCAAAAAGGCCGACCTGCCCGAGGGGACGCCGCTCGATTCGGCCTATGAGCGGATGCGGACCGCGCGTTCGCAGGAAGCGCTGACGATCCGAGCCAAGGGCTTGCGCGACGCCCAGATTATCCGCGCCGATGCCGATGCGCAGGCTGCCGGTGTCTATGCGACGGCGTTCAACAAGGATTCGCAATTCTACGACTTTTACCGGGCCATGCAGTCCTATCGTCACACCTTCGGCGCCGATGGCAGCAGTCCCGCCGGACAGTCGTCGGTCATCCTGAGTCCAAGCAACGACTATCTCCGCCAGTTCCGGGGTGATAAATAACGTCGTATCCCTCCCGCCCATTCAAATCCTGTTAAGCCGCGCGACAGCATTCAGCCCGCGCGACCAAGTCGGAAGGACCACCAGAAGTGCGTTACGCCTATGCCATCACCACCGGCCTGCTGATTGCAGGAACCGCCGCGACCATGACCCTGCAGTCGCCATCTGGCGCGCAGGTTGCGCAGAATGAACCCGGCACGATCCGCGCGGCACCGGCAGCCCCGGGTGCGCCAATGAGCTTTGCCGATTTGGCAGCGCGTTTGCAGCCTGCGGTCGTCAACATCTCCACGACGTCGAAGGTTGAGGTCCAGAACAACAATCCCTTCGCGGGCACGCCATTCGGCGACCTGTTCGGACAGGGCCAGGGCGGCGGCGGCGCGCCGGTCACGCGCGAGGCCACATCGCTCGGTTCGGGGTTCATCATTTCCGAAGACGGTTATATCGTCACCAACAACCATGTGATTTCGGGCGGCAAGCCCGGCAATGGCGCGGTTGGGCAGATCACCGTGACCATGCCCGATCGCAAGGAATACTCAGCCAAAGTCATCGGTCGAGACAGTTCCTCTGATCTCGCGGTTTTGAAGATCGAGGGACGCGGCCTGCCGTTCGTCAAGTTCGGTGATTCGTCCAAATCGCGTGTCGGTGACTGGGTTGTTGCCATCGGCAATCCCTATGGCTTGGGCGGCAGCGTGACCGCGGGCATCGTCTCCGCGCTTCATCGCAACATCGGTTCGGGACCGTTCGACCGTTATATTCAGACTGACGCCGCCATCAACCAGGGCAATTCGGGAGGACCGATGTTCGACCTGAACGGCAACGTCATCGGTATCAATTCGGCAATTTACTCACCGACGGGCGGGAATGTTGGCATCGGTTTTGCCATCCCCGCCGAACTTGCCCGGCCCATCGTCGAAACACTGAAGGGCGGGGCCAAGGTCAAGCGCGGCTATCTCGGTATCCAGCTGAACCCGATGGACCCCGGCATCTTTGATTCGCTGGGATTGCCGAAAAACCGGGGCGAATTGGTCGCCAAGGTCGAGCCGGGCCAGCCAGCAGCACGCGCAGGGATTCAGCAGGGTGACGTCATCGTCAAGGTCAATGGCCGCGATGTGACTCCCGACGAAACCCTGTCGTTTATCGTGTCGAACCTGCCCATCGGGTCACGCGTGCCGATCGAACTGATCCGCGGCGGCAATCGGCTGGCAGTGACGGCGGTGCTGGCCGAACGTCCGACCGACGAACAACTGGCCACGATCGTTGGGGGTGATGGCGATGAGGCTGGCTTGCCGCCGACGGACGAAAAGTCGACACAAGCGGCAACTCAGGAATCGCTCGGTCTCGCTGTCCAGGCGCTGACCCCGGTTATCGCCCGTCAGTTGAACCTGCCTGTGGGCACCAAGGGCGTCGTGATTGGCGCGGTCGATCCGTCGAGCGATGCCGGAGCGAAGGGTTTCCAGCGCGGCGACGTGATACTCTCGGTCAATCAACGTCCGGTCACGACACCCGTCGAGGTTGCCGCTGTCGTCAAGGCTGCCAAGGCCGCAGGTCGTGCCAACGTGTTGCTTTCGGTGCAGCGCGGGACGGGCCCCGCCCGATATATCGCGGTCAAGTTCAACACAAAATAATCGTTTTCACGCGCACTGCCCCCTCTCTTTCAGGGAGGGGGCAGTTGCGCTAGACATTCGCTCCAGAGATTTTCGAAGGGGTGACTATGGCCGACGATGGCATTTTTATCGGCACAGGGGGTGGCCTGCGTCAGGTCCTGAACCTGAAGCGCGCGAACCGCCACGGCTTGATCGCGGGTGCAACCGGCACCGGCAAGACGGTGACATTGCAGGGCATCGTCGAGGGTTTTTCTAACGATGGCGTGCCCTGCTTCGTCGCGGACGTGAAAGGTGATCTGTCAGGCCTCGCCATGGCTGGATCTCCAACATCGAAGACCCATGAGATATTCGCCGCGCGAGCCGCCGAGATCGGCGATACCGATTGGGCGTACAAAGATACGCCGACGCAATTCTGGGATCTGTTCGGCGAACAGGGTCACCCGATTCGCGCGACGATCTCTGAAATGGGCCCCGTGCTGCTGGCCCGCCTGATGGATCTGAACGAGGTGCAGGAGGGCGTCCTGACCATCGCCTTCCACGTGGCGGACAAGGAGGGGCTGTTGCTCCTCGACCTCGACGATCTGCAGTCGATGCTGGTCCATTGTGCCGAACGCGCCGACGAGTTGACGACGACCTATGGCAATGTCTCAAAACAGAGTGTGGGGACAATTCAGCGTTCGCTGCTCCAGCTCCGCAGCCAGGGGGCCGAGCATTTCTTCGGCGAACCCGCACTCGACATGATGGACTTCATCGCGCTGGACGAGAACGGACGCGGGGTCGTCAACATTCTGGCCGCCGACAAGTTGATGGCGAGCCCGAAGCTGTATTCGACGTTCCTGCTGTGGCTGCTGAGCGAGTTGTTCGAGACGCTTCCTGAAATCGGCGATCCCGACAAGCCGAAGCTGTGCTTCTTTTTCGATGAGGCGCACCTGTTGTTCGACAGCGCGCCAAAGGCCCTGCTCGACAAGATCGAGCAGGTCGTGCGGCTGATCCGGTCGAAGGGCGTTGGCGTCTATTTCATCACGCAGAACCCGATCGATATTCCCGAAACGGTCGCAGGCCAACTCGGCAACCGCGTCCAGCACGCGCTGCGCGCCTTTACGCCCCGTGATCAGGCGGCGGTCCGGTCGGCGGCGGAAACATTCCGGGCCAACCCCGGCGTCGATGTCGCGACGGTGATTACCGAATTAAAGGTCGGAGAGGCGCTAGTGTCGCTGTTGCAGGCCGATGGTGCGCCAACACCGGTTGAACGCACGTTGATCAAGCCGCCCGCCTCGCGCGTCGGGCCGATCTCGGCCCAAGAACGCAGCGTGATGATCTCGACCGACGCGATCGGCAGCAAGTACGACACGCTGATCGACCGTGATTCAGCCGAGGAAATCCTGTTGGCCAAATCGACGGCCGCATCCGCCGCCGCCGCTGAAACCAGGGCGCAAGGCGATGCTGCCAAAGCCGCCGCCGCGCAGGCGAAGATCGACGCCACGACCGCGAAACTCAACGCCCAGACGCAAGCGATCGCCAATCGTGAAGCCGCGCGCGTCCAAGCCGCGGCCGACCGCCAGGCGGCCATCGCCGCACGGGAGGCCGCCAAGCCGACGATGCTGGACGGTATAATGAAATCAGCCGCACGATCGGTGGCGAGTTCGGTGGGGCGACAGATCGGCGGCAGGGTCGGCGGGCAATTGCTACGCGGAATCTTGGGCGGGCTGTTCCGCTAGGCAGCAACAATAGTTTCAGCCCGCAAAAAAATGCGCGACGATGTCCTTGGCAAGGCGCGCTGGCCGCAGCGTCTTGGCATCGACGCAGCACCAGCTCGACTTGACTTCGGCCAACACGACCTCGCCACGCTTGATGAGTGTTTTATAAAAGGCGCGCGCACCTTCGACCTTTTCGAGGATAACCGTCGCGATCACGTCATCGTTCAGAAAAGCCGGTTTGCGATAGGTAATTTCGTGCTTGAGGGCGACCCACAAATGCTCGGCGACGGCCTGCGGGGGAGCAAGCTTTTGCCAGTGCGCCACGACCGCGTCCTGAACCCAACTGAGGTAGCGCGCGTTGTTGACGTGCCCCATGAAATCGATGTCGGCCGGAATGATGCCGATGATATGATGATAGATACGCGCAGTGGACATGACGACTGCTTACACCAATGTTACTTAAATCTCTATCCGCGACCGCGATAGCCCGGAACATCCTGAGAAGGCAGCCAAAGTCCAACCGGTGGTTCGCCCGACTGCCAGAACACATCGATCGGGATCCCGCCGCGGGGATACCAATAGCCCCCGATTCGTAGCCAGTGTGGGACCATCTCGGCGAACAGGCGCTCACCGATGCCGACGGTGCAGTCCTCGTGGAAAGCGGCGTGATTACGAAAACTGCCGAGGAACAGCTTCAACGATTTTGATTCGACGATCGTTTCGTATGGGGCGTAGTCGATCACCAGATGGGCGAAATCGGGCTGGGCGGTTACCGGACAGAGCGATGTGAACTCGGGCGCTGTGAAGCGCACGAGATACGGACGCCCCGGACGCGGATTAGGAACATAGTCGAGCGCGGCTTCGCCAGGAGACCCCGGGAGTGCGCTGTTCTGGCCGAGATGCTGTAGTGTCATGTTAAGCCATTTAAGACGTCCAGGCCCCCATGACGACCCTCGACGGCACACAAGTCGACGATTAGAGGACAATTCGGAACACTTTCATCGGAGACTGTAATGGACGCGCTGGTATCAACCGAATGGCTTGCGACCGAACTGGGCGCATCGGACCTGCGCATCGTCGATGCCAGCTGGCATCTCGACGAACGTGATCCTGCCGCAGAATATGAAGCGGGTCACATCCCGGGTGCCGTGTTCATGGACCTTGCCGCTGTCGCCGATACCAGCACCGAATTGCCGATGATGCTGCCCAAGGCGGAAAAGTTTGCCAGTCGCATGCAGTCTCTAGGATTAGGGGACGGCAGCCGGATCGTCATTTATGACGACAGCGCGCTGCACACGTCGGCGCGCGCCTGGTGGATGCTGAACCTGTTCGGCGCGCACGATGTCGCGATCCTCGATGGTGGCTTGGCGAAGTGGAAGGCCGAAGGGCGCGATCTGGCGACAGGCAAGGAACAGCTCCGCCACCGCCATTTCACCGTCTGGAAGGACGAGGCCCACGTCCGCGACAAGTCCCAAATGGCGGCCTTGTCGGAGTCGAAGGCCGAGCAGATCGTCGATGCCCGATCGGCCGCCCGGTTCGAGGGGCGTGAGGCCGAACCGCGGCTGGGTGTCCATCCGGGTCACATCCCGGGCAGCAGGAACCTGCCGATGGGGGAACTTTTCAACACCAACGGCACCTGGAAGGACGCGGGCGCGCTGAAGGCGGCATTCGAAGCGGCCGGCGTCGATCCCGCCGAGCCCATCGCCGCCACCTGTGGTTCGGGAATTACCGCGGCCACCGTCGCCTTTGCCGCGCACATCCTCGGCAACCGGTCGGTCGCGATCTATGACGGGTCGTGGAGCGAATGGGGTGCGGATGCCTCCACACAGAAGGCCATTGGAGCCGCATGAAGCAAGACCCGGCGGACGACAGCGACCACCGGCGACCGGCGACCAAGCTGGTCCAGGGCGGACGTCGCAAGGATTGGACCGGCCTGGCAAGTGGCGGGGCAATCGTCAGTCCACCGGTTTGGCGCGCCTCGACGATCCTCTATGACGACACGGCGGCGCTAAAGGCCGGGTTGAAAACCAACGAGGACGGCAAGCTGTTCTACGGTCGCCGCGGCACACCGACGCAATGGTCGCTGGCCGATGCGTTGACCGAACTCGAACCCGGCGCTGCCGGAACGATGCTGTTCCCTTCCGGCGCGGCGGCGGTCGCGGGCGCGCTGACCAGCGTGCTGAAAGCGGGCGATCATCTGCTGATGGTCGACACCGTCTATGATCCGACGCGCCGCCTGTGCGACGCCTATTTAACGCCGCGCGGGGTTACCACGACGTATTACGACCCGCTGATCGGTGCCGGTATCGATTCGCTGGTGCAAGCGAACACGCGTGCCATCTTCATGGAAAGCCCAGGCAGCCTGACGTTCGAGGTGCAGGACGTGCCCGCCATCGTTGCGATGGCAAAAAGCCGGGGTCTGGTCACCCTTATCGACAACACCTGGGCGACACCGCTGTACCTGCCGGTCATCGCGATGGGCGTCGATTTGTCGATCATTGCCTGCACCAAATATATCGTGGGCCATTCGGATGCGATGATCGGATCGGTCACCAGCGCACCCGCGACATGGGGCGATCTTCGGCTGACGGCGCAGGTGCTGGGCCAGCATGTCGGCCCCGACGATGCCTGGCTGGCCATGCGCGGCATGCGGACGCTCGACGTCAGGCTGGCGCGCCATCGTGATTCGGCGCTCGAGATTGCCCATTGGCTATGCTCCCGACCGGAGGTGTCCTCGGTATTGCACCCCGCCATTCCGGAAAGCCCGGGCCACGAGATATTCCTTCGTGATTTCCGTGGATCGAGTGGACTATTTTCATTCGCGTTGGCCCGGGGCAGCGCGGATCGCTTCGTCGATAGCCTGCACCATTTCGGAATTGGTTACAGCTGGGGCGGCTTTGAAAGCCTGGCACTTCCCGTTGACCCCTCCCGCTGCCGTAGCGTCAGTTCTTGGCAAGGCGGACCGTTGGTGCGGCTGCAAATCGGTCTGGAAGACGTGCGCGACCTCATCGAAGATCTTGGCCAAGCCTTGAGGACAATCTGATTTCCCAGATTGTTGCGTTCGCGCAACACTATGCCAGAAATATAAGGTTCTTCGTTCATTTCGTGTTGTGCGTTGCACCATATTTTGTCAGTTGGCTGGTGTCGAAGCAATCACGGCCCGCAGAGAGGCCCTGAGCTTTTACGCAGGTCGGAATGCGAAGCATATCCACTGAAAGGGATCATTTTTCATGCGCACACTTATCGGCTGCACTGTCAGCCTGCTCGCTCTCGCCGTGGCATCGCCTGCACTGGCTCAGGACACCGCTCCACCAGAAGCAATCGTCATCAACGGTACTGCAACGGTCGTCACCGACTATCGATTCCGCGGCATTTCACAGACGAACAAGAACTTTGCGGTTCAGGGTTCGCTGACTGCGACCCATGAATCGGGCTTCTATGTTTCAGCCTGGGGCAGCTCGATCGACGATTATGTCGCCAACGGTTCGAACCAGGAAATCGACTTGATCGGTGGCTTTAAAAAGACCATTCAGGGAACGACTCTCGACGTTGGCGTTCTCTACTATTTCTACCCTGCTTCGCAGAAGGGTGGCGCGTCTTTCGCTGGAGAGAAGAAGTATAACTCCGATTTCGCCGAGCCTTATGTTTCGGTTGCCCACACATTCGGTCCCGTGACTGCAAAGGCAACCGCGAACTACGCTTTCAAGCAGAAGGCTCTCGGTCTGGTTGCCAACGCCAATGGCACGCAGCGCAGGGACGATAACCTGTACACCGCATTCGATCTGAGCGGCGGTATTGCACCAGGCGTAGGCCTGTCAGCACATATCGGTCACAACTGGACGAGCAGCGCGCTGTCGCTCGGCCTGAAAAAGTATACGGACTGGGGTGCTGGCGTGAACTACACGTACAAGGCGATCACTTTCGGCGTCAGCTATGTTGGCACCGATATCCCGACCGCGCCGCTTGGCAAAGATGTGGGCAAAGATGGCGTCGTCGGCTCGATTGGCGTAAGCTTCTAATATATCACGCCCTCCCACTGGGAGGGCGTCTTAAACGCAAAAAAGGGGCAGTCCGGTTTATCCGGAATGCCCCTTTTTCATGCCTGGCGTCGAGTCCGAAGTCTTCACGACTTGGGGAACCGGCGAATTACTGGTTCGGAGCAGTCGCTCGCGCGCCTTGGCCGTCGCCGACCGGGGCCGCAATGATATCGCGGGTTGTTGAACCCTTGTCGACGACCGTCGTGCCGGGATCGCCTGCTTCCGACCGGATGCCCGCCGCCGCACGCGCGCCGCCTGCTTGGTCGATCGCGCCGGTCTCGGCCGGGCTGCGCGGTGCCGGGCCACCGAACATCGCCTGCAAAGCCTGGGTGGACGCATCGACTTCCTGCGGACGCGCCGCGCCGGGCTTTGGCGTGGTCAGCGCGAAATCGGGTGGCACGACCAAAGGCTGCGCGCGCGATACGGCCATTTCATCGGGACGGGCGCGGTTGAAAACGCCGCCGCCCTTCGAACTGCCACAGCCCGCCAGAGTGGCTGCAACCGCCAGAACGGCTACGCTTGCTACGATTGTCTTACGCATCTTGTGCTACTTTCGTCTTGTCGCGCACGAGGAGCGCGCGGAACAGCAATATGAGAACGCCAACGGTAATAGCGGCATCGGCGACGTTGAACACCAGGAAAGGCCGAAATTCGCCAAAATGCAAATCGGCGAAGTCGACGACGTGCGAAAAGCGGACTCGATCGACGATATTGCCGATCGCGCCGCCAAGGACGAGGCCGAGGCCGAACGCATCCTGCGTGTTCTTTTCGCGCCACAGCCAGACCGTGACGCCGATGGAAATTAGCGCTGTCAGACCGACGAGCAGCCAACGCCCCATGTTGGTGTCGGCGGTCAGCATCCCGAGCGAGACGCCGTAGTTTTCCACCCACGTCAGGTTGAAGAACGAGGTGATGACGATCTGCCCGCGCCCCTTCAGGCCGAAGGGGACCGTGACCATATATTTGCTGAACTGGTCGGCCGCGAGGACGAGGATCGCGAGGATGAGGCCGAGGCGGCGGTTTGCGGGAGTGCCGGTCATGCAGGTTCGCCGACGACTTCGGTGCAACGGTTGCACAGGTCGCCGTCTTCCACGACTTCGGGGAGGTGACGCCAGCAGCGGCCGCATTTCTGGTGGGTGGTTATGGCGATATCAATCGCGCCATCGGTCTTGACCTTGAAATTTGAGACGATGCAAAGTTCCGCGAAATCCAAATCGACGATATTATCTAAAACGAACTGATCTTTCAGCGGATAGCTCACGACCGCTTCCAAACTGGAACCCAGTCTCTTTTCACGGCGAATTGGCTCAATCGCCTCTGTCACTGAACGACGAACTTGCCGAACGCTTTCCCAATACCACTGGTATCCGTCGCTGCCGGCCATATCAACGGATGGGTCCAAATCACCGATCCGCAGCTGAAACCAACCAGCATCAACCTCCGGCCACTCCTGCAAATGCACCGACCCGGCTTCCGGATGCCGCGTCGTCCACACTTCCTCCGCCGTAAACACCAGCACCGGAGCAGCCCAGCGCACCAATGCTTCGAACACAGTGTCCAGTACCGTCCGATAAGCCCGCCGTTTTAGCGTCCCCTCGCACAACGCTGGCCCGACGTCGCAATACAGCGAGTCCTTGCGGATATCGAAGAAGAATGCGCTGAGGTCGTTGTTGGCAAAGTCGCTCAGCAGGCGAACATAGGTGTTGAAATCATACTCATCGACCGCGATCCGCAGTTTTGCGTCCATGTCGGCCAGCAGATGCAGGACATAGCGTTCGAGTTCGGGCATGTCCGCAACCGGCACACGCTCGGCTTCGGAAAACCCTTCCAGTGCGCCGAGCAGATAGCGGAACGTGTTACGGAGCTTTCGATACTGGTCCGAAATGCCGCTGAGGATTTCCTTGCCGATGCGATTGTCTTCGGTGAAGTCGATGCTCAGCGCCCACAGACGCAGGATATCGGCACCGCTGTCCTTCATCAGCATCTGCGGGTCGATGGTGTTGCCGAGCGACTTGGACATTTTCATGCCTTTCGCATCCATCGTGAAACCGTGGGTCAGGACCGCTTTATACGGCGCGCCCCCCCGCGTGCCGCAGCTTTCGAGGAGGGACGATTGGAACCAGCCACGATGCTGGTCGCTCCCCTCCAGATACAGGTCGGCGGGTGGGCCGGTATAGCCTTCGGACCGCAGCAGGTCGGGCCATTTGCCCGATTCCAGTACGAACGCGTGGGTGCAGCCGCTGTCGAACCATACGTCGAGGATGTCGGTCTGGCGCTCGTAATCGGCGGCGTCATACGTTTCCCCGAGGAACCCCTGCGCGGCCTCATCGGTCCACGCATCCACGCCCTGTTCGCGCACGGCGGCTATGATCCGCGCGTTGACCGCCGGGTCGTTCAGATACGCGCCGGTCTTGCGATCGACGAACAGCGTGATCGGCACACCCCAGGCGCGCTGACGGCTGATGACCCAATCGGGACGACCCTCGACCATTGCGTTGATGCGGTTGCGGCCCTTTTCGGGGATCCAGCGGGTGTCGGTGATGGCCTGAAGCGCAGTTTCGCGGAGGGTCGTTTTACCCTGATCCATCGGGATGAACCACTGCGGGGTGCAGCGGAAGATGACCTTGGCCTTCGAGCGCCAGCTATGCGGATAGCTATGCTTATAGTCCGCCGACGCCGCGAGCAGACCGCCCGCGTCGCGCAAATCGTTGCAGATCGGCCCGTCGGGGGCGACGAACTTGGCGTTGATCACCGACCCCTGTCCGCCGAGCCAAGCCCAGTCGGCGCGGTATTTGCCGTCGCCCTCGACCGCGAAAACGGGTTCGATGCCATTGGCCTTGCACAGCAGGAAATCGTCCTCGCCGTGGTCGGGGGCCATGTGGACGAGGCCGGTGCCGGTTTCCGTCGTGACGAAATCGCCCGCGAGGAGCGGACGTGGGCGTAGGAAAAATTCCGCCATTTTCGATTGCCCCTCCCCTAAAGGGGAGGGGTTGGGGTGGGAACTGTCTAGTTGCGCGTCGGGCGGACAGTCCCCACCCCCGTCCCCCCCCCTGAAGGGGAGGGGTGAAGAGAAGACTTTAGCCATCGGGTGGCGGGCGATGGTTCCGGCGAGGTCGGAACCTTTGCCAACCCAAGCAACAACCCAACCGTCCCCCTCGGAAAGAAATGGAGATAAGCCGATGCGCTGTGCTGTATCGTTCCATAGGTTCAAGGCGATGAGCAGCGACTTATTGCCAGACCGCATCAAAACATACTCAATCTCCGGCCCATAAGCCAAAGCCTGATTGACCGGGATCGTCCACGGCGTCGTCGTCCAGATCACCGCGTACGCACCGACCAGTTCCGGCACAGCGGATTCGACAATCTCAAACGCAACATCGATCTGCGTCGAGACGACGTCCTCATACTCAACCTCGGCCTCGGCCAAAGCCGTCTTCTCGACCGGCGACCACATCACAGGCTTGGCACCGCGATAAAGCTGGCCGCTATCGGCAAACTTAATCAATTCCGACACGATGGTCGCCTCGGCCTCGAAATCCATCGTGAGATACGGGTGATCCCAGTCGGCGTTGATGCCCAACCGCTTCAGCTGCTCACGCTGGGTATCGACCCAGCCGCGCGCATAGGCACGACATTCAGCGCGGAACTCGGCGGCGGGAACCTCGTCCTTGTTCAGCTTTTTCTTGCGATACGCTTCCTCGACCTTCCACTCGATCGGCAGACCGTGGCAATCCCAGCCTGGCACATAGGGCGCGTCCTTGCCGAGCAGGGTCTGCGTGCGGACGACCATGTCCTTCAGGATATGGTTCAGCGCATGGCCGATGTGCATGTCGCCGTTGGCATAGGGGGGGCCATCGTGGAGGATGAACTTTTCCCGGCCCCGGCGCGCGTCGCGCAGCTTGTCGTACAGGCCGGCCGCCTGCCACCGCTCCAAAATCACCGGCTCCTTGGCAGGAAGCCCGGCTTTCATGGGGAAATCGGTCTTCGGCAAGAAGACGGTGTCGCGATAGTCGCGCTTTTCGGTCGCTGGTGTGTCGGTCATATCGGGCGCGGCTTAAAGACCCTAGCGCACCACCGCAACTGCGGCGCGTTCGGCCAGGCGTTCGACCGCAGCGGCATGGATACCAGGCGCGCAGCACAGCACGCCGAACATCTCACCCTTGGTCGAATTGAATCGCAGCGTCTGTCCGCGCGCATCGGTGACGGTTGCGCCCGCTTCCTGGGCGATCAGGGCGGCGGCCGCGATGTCCCATTCATGGCCCCAGCGCATCGCCGCCAGCAAGTCGGCGTCGCCGCGCGCGACCATCGCCATGCGCAGCGCAATCGAATTGGGACGAACGACCATCGTCAGGTGGGCATCGGCGCGGGGCAGGACGTCGGCAGGCACCCGCGCGCCGGGCAGTTGGGTGCGCGTGCTGGCGTGAAGCGGCACTCCGTTGAGCGTTGCCCCATTGCCCAGCGCCGCCGCCCAATGTTCCTCACGCGCCGGGGCATCGAGCACGCCGAGGATCGACCGCCCCCCCTCGACCAGTGCCACCGACACCGCCCAGCCGGGCCGTCCGCGCACGAAATCGCGGGTGCCATCGATCGGATCGACGACCCAGACCCGGGTGCACATCAGGCGCTCTGCCGAATCGGCGGTTTCTTCGGAAAACCAGCCTGCCTCGGGATCGATCTTGCGCAAGGCCTGGCGCAGCATGTCGTTGGCGGCGAGGTCGATCTCGCAGACGATCTCGCCGGGCACCTTGTCCCAGCTTTCGAACTCACCACGCCAGCGGGAAAACGCCATTGCTCCGGCGGCGCGGGCGGCTTCGGAGACGGCTGACAACAGGCTATTCACCGGCAAGCGTCATCCCGTCCACGCGGATCGTCGGCACATTGACCGAATGGCGAAACTCGAGATCGTTGGCGGGAATGGCAACGCGAAACATATCCTTCAGATTTCCCGCGATGGTAACCTCCGAAACCGCGCCGGCAATCTCTCCATTAACGATGCGAAAGCCTGACGCGCCCCGGCTATAGTCTCCGGTCAGCCCGTTGACGCCCATCCCGATCAGCTCGGTCACATAAAACCCATCCCGAATGTCGGCAATCAGGGCCTCGGGCGTGACCGTTCCTGCCTCCATGTGCACATTGCTCGGCCCGGCGCCCGGCGCGCCCGATATGCCGCGGGCAGCATGGCCGGTGGGCGCGATGCCGATCTGGCGCGCCGAGGCGCTGTCGGCGATCCATGCGGTCAGGACGCCCTTGTCGATTAATCGGGAGGGCGTGGTTGCCAGCCCCTCGCCATCGAAGGCCCGACTGCGAAGTCCGCGAACGCGCCACGGATCGTCGAAAACCGTGATCCCCGAATCAAAGATCGCGGTGCCGAGCGCGTCGAGCAGGAAGCTGGTCTTGCGGGCGATGCCCGACCCGGTGATCGCGCCGATCAGGTGGCCGAGCAGCGATGCGCCGACGCGGGGATCGTACACGACCGTCATCGGGCCGCTTTTCAGGCGCACGGGGTTCATCCGGTCAATGGCGCGATTGCCGGCCTTCAACCCGACCAGCGCGGGGGCGTCCAGGTCGCTGCGATGGCGGACCGAATGCGACGCGTAATCGCGCTGCATGCTAGCCCCCTCGCCCGCCAGCACGCTGGCCGAGACGCCGTGACTCGATCCGCTCGAATAGCCGGCGAAACCGGCGCTTGTCGCCAGTGCCATCGTGCTGCGCCCGGCACTGGCGCCCGCGCCCTCGCTGTTGGTGATGCCCGGGACGGCGCGGGCCGCGTCCTCCGCTTCCAGCGCGGCAGCGCGCAGCAATTCAGGTCCGGCCTCCCCGCCATCGTCGATGTCGAAATCGCGGAACGGGCCGTGGGAGATCAGTTCATCGGGCGCGAGCCCTGCGAACCGGTCTTCGGGCGCAAGCCGTGCCATTGCCACGGTGCGTTCGACCAGTTGTGCCAGCGCGTCGTCGGACAGGTCGGAGGACGAAGCGGTCGCCGATCCCTTGCCGACGAATACGCGCAGTCCGATTTCCTGGCTTTCGGATCGCTCGACTCCTTCAAGCGCGCCAAGCCGCATTTCCACCGAGGTCGCGGCGTTGGCGGCATAGACGGTGTCGGCGGCATCGGCTCCGCCCTTGACGGCGCGGGCAACAAGATCGGTAGCGCGTGTGAGCGCCTGTTCACGGGTAAGCATCGGTTTTCCTAGGCAGGGTGACGGCTCACGTCAAAGCCCTGCATTACCAACAACCGCACAGGCAAGCGCCATCAGTAGGCCGGCAAAGCGATTCGACCGGAATTTCGCCAGCGCGTCGGTACCGGCCCCGACTTTCAGCGTCATGACCTGCCAGCCAAGATGCACCGCCATCGGCACCAGCGTCACCAGTGCCAGCACATCGGGTCGCGCGATCCAGAACGCACCTGCCCACAAGGCCAGCGCCAGTGCGTAGAATAATGCAACTCCGCCGCGCACGTGGCTGCCCATCCTGCGCGCCGAAGATCGCACTCCGATCAGCGCATCGTCCTCCACGTCCTGCAGCGCATAAATCGTGTCATAGCCGACTACCCATGCGATACTGCCGCCATAAAGCAGGAACATCGGCCCTTCGACTCGACCGGTGACTGCAGTCCAGCCGACCAGCAGCGCCCACGAAAAGACGATCCCCAGCCATGCCTGCGGCCACCATGTTATCCGTTTCATGAATGGATAGGCTGCAACCGGAGCCAGGCTGCCTAGCGCGATACTTGCTGCAAGCGGCGGCAGTTGCAGCAACACGACCAGCCCGACCAGGCAAAGTGCCCCCAGCCAGATCCACGCTGCCTTTACGCTGGCTGCGCCGCTAACGAGCGGCCGGTTGCGCGTCCGTTCAACCAGCGCATCCAGATCGCGATCGACGATATCGTTATAGACGCAGCCCGCGCCCCGCATCGCAATCGCGCCGAGCAAGAGCCAGAGCAGCAGCGGCCAGGCTTCGCGCAAGCCCCCCGCCAGCAATAGTCCCCATGCCCCCGGCCAGTACAGCAGCCACCAGCCAATCGGCCGGTCGAATCGCGCCAGCAATGCAAAGGGTCGCAACGTGCGCGGCAGATAGCGGACGAGTCCGCGCATTTCGCTGTCGGGCGTGGTGACGACGTCTCCGGTCATGCTAGGGGGCCTTATGCCCGCTACTCCCGCCTGGCCACCCGAAAGCAGCGTTCGGCTGTTCGTCGCGACGCGCTTGTCCGAAAACGCCCAGCTTCGCATCGAGGGCGCGCAGGCGCATTATTTGGTCTCTGTGATGCGGATCAAGCCGGGAGAACATGTCAGACTGTTCGACGATGTCAGCGGCGAATGGCTTGCCCAGGCGATCACGGTCAACCGCCGCGACATTACCCTGGACGTCATCGCAAATCTGAAACCGCGCGAAACCGTGCCCGACCTGTGGCTTGCCGCCGCCCCGATCCGTCGCGCCCGGTACGATTGGGTCGCCGAGAAGTCGTGTGAATTGGGGATTGCACGTTTCGTGCCGGTCCTGACGCGCCGCGCGGTCGTGGACAAGGTCAAGGACGACCGCTTGCGCGCGCACATGATCGAGGCGGCCGAACAATGCGGGCGCACCGCGCTGCCGGTCATTGCCGCGCAGACCAAACTGATTGACTGGCTGGCGACGCTGGCCGACCGTATATTATTTTTTGCCGACGAAGCCGGGGGCCAGCCGTTCGACGCTGCCATCGCCACGCATCCCGGGCCTGCCGCAATTCTGATCGGACCCGAGGGCGGCTTTGACGACGCCGAACGCGATGCCATTCGCGCAACCCCCGGTGCGGTCCCGATTACGCTCGGGCCACGCATCCTCCGCGCCGACACCGCTGCTATCGCCGCGATTGCGGTTTGGATGGCGCTTTCCGACCGGAGCTGATCGACCCAAGCGCCACAGACAACCGCCTGATGATCAATCCCTAACGATCGGTAGTGATTGATGCATAATCTTCGTTCCCATTCGCCACGCGTCGGATTAAGGGCGCGAATATGACGACACGTGCCACCCATGAAGAACTCGAACCGCCGATGGAAAGTCGTGTGGACATGATCGGATTGTTCTCGAAGGGTGAAAAGCCGAAGGACCACTGGCGGATCGGCACCGAACACGAAAAGTTCGTCTATTTCACCAAGGACAAACGTGCGCCGTCTTACGAGGAAAAGGGCGGTATCCACGCCCTTATGATCGGCCTGACGCGCTACGGCTGGGAACCGATTTATGAGGCCGAGAATATCATTGCATTGGGCGGTCCGGACGGCAACGTTAGCCTCGAGCCAGCGGGCCAGTTCGAGCTGTCGGGTGCGCCGCTCGACAATTTGCACGAAACTTGCGCAGAGACCGGCCGTCATCTGCAACAGGTCAAGGAAGTGGGTGATCGGCTAGGGCTGGGCTTCTTGGGGCTCGGACTGTGGCCTGACAAGACTCGTGCCGAACTGCCGATTATGCCAAAGGGCCGTTACAAGATTATGCTCGACCATATGCCGCGCGTCGGTACGATGGGGCTGGACATGATGCTGCGGACTTGCACGATCCAGACAAATCTCGACTATTCGTCCGAGGCGGACATGGTCAAAAAGTTCCAGGTTTCGCTGGCGCTCCAGCCGCTCGCCACCGCGATGTTCGCCAATTCGCCATTTCTTGAGGGCAAGCCCAACGGCTTTCTGTCCTATCGCAGCCACATCTGGACCGACACCGACAGCGCGCGCACCGGTATGCTGCCCTTCGTTTTCGAAGATGGTTTCGGATATGAACGCTACGCCGACTTCATGCTCGACGTGCCGATGTATTTCGTCTTCCGCGACGGCAAATATGTCGACGCCGCCGGTCTCAGTTTTCGCGACTTCCTGAAAGGCGAACTTTCGGTCCTGCCGGGAGAAAAGCCGACGTTGCAGGACTGGACCGACCATCTGTCGACAGCCTTTCCCGAGGTCCGGCTGAAGAGCTTCCTTGAAATGCGCGGGGCTGATGGTGGGCCATGGAACAAGATTTGCGCACTGCCCGCATTCTGGGTCGGGCTGCTTTATGACCAGACCGCGCTCGATGCCGCCTGGGACGAAGTAAAGCACTGGACGATCGCGGATCATCAGCGCATCCGCGACGAGGTTCCGCGTCTTGCCCTCGATGCCCGGGGACCGCGCGGCCGGACGCTGCGCGAACTTGGGAAGGTCATTCTCGACATCGCCGACGCAGGCCTGAAAGCGCGCAACCGCATCAATTCGATCGGCGACACCGAACAGGGGTTCCTTGACCCGCTGCGCGAGATCATTTCAAGCGGCAAGGTTCCGGCCCAGCGCCTGCTCGACCGCTATCATGGCGAATGGAATGGCAATATCTCGCGAATCTATGACGAGATGAGTTTCTAGCGCACTCGCTTTGACCAGCGTTGGCGCATCCATCGGGAATAGTCACGATAGGCGGCGTCGTTCCCAAGGTGTTTTTCTTCGGTTTTGGCGCGCCAGTAATACACACCGCTGACAATGGCCATGATCGCGGTGTTGCGCGCTGCCTCGATCGTGCTGCCGCTCGTCACCAGGAACGGCAGGGTCGACAGCCACCAGAACGCATTTTTCGAAAGATAGGCTGGGTGCCTCACCCACGCATAGGGGCCGTGCGTCAGGATGCCGCGGTGCGTCAGGTTCGAAAAGCGTAATCCGAACGCGACCGTCGCCCACGCATAGATAGCGGTCAGCAGGACCAGCACGCCGCCCCAGATGCCAAGCAGAACCGACTGTCCGCCAAGCCAGTGGCTCCAGTCCATCGTCCCCTGATGATAGTCGAGCGGACCGTTGTTTCCCATCAGGATGAACGGCGGATAGCAAATCAATGCTGCGACCCACCCTTCGGCATAGGGGGTTGCCGAACGGATATGCGCGTCGAGTGGTTTCATCGTCAGCACATAGCCGACCGTCGCCATCGCCACGTCGATCACGAACATGAAGGAGATCAGGTAGTTGGTGATTGCCACCGGCGAGGAAACGATTTCTGCCCACGGACGGGCCACGACTTCGCCAAAGCCTCCCGGCACGATCGACAGCATGAAGGCAAGGTAGAAACCCTTGACCGCCCAGCTTCGCAGATGGTCGGCAATCGCCGCGCGGTCGAACGGGCCACTGCCCATCAGCCACTGACCCAGCGCCCATGCCCCGTCGTGCGGGTGCTTCAAACGGGTATCGATCCACAGGATGTAGGGCACCGACAGGACAAACAGGACCGGCGCCGCGACGATCAGTAGTTTCATCGCGAACAGGTAGTTTCCCGTCCAATAAAACCGACTGATTGCATAAATGCACGCGATGAGCGCCCAGGTCGCCCACAGGCCCGCCAGCTTCGACAGGCTGGTGTCGAGCGATTGCGCCAGGGACCGGGCCGGACTGTCCCAATCGATTCCGGTCGATGGATTGCGATGGACCCGGTCGACCAGCAGCGACCACAGCACCATCGGAATCCCGCACGCCGCCACATTGGTCAATGCGGCAAAGGGCCCGCTGAGGCCATACTGGCGCGCGATGGCAAACCACAGGAACAGTCCCGCCAATCCAGAGAGACCGACCCCGGTGCTGACCGCGGATTTGGGTCGGGTCAGTCGTTCGCCGGACATTATTTTACCGCCTCGGTTGGATCAGGCATCAACATTCGCAGTGCTAGATCAGCGACCTTGGCTGCGCCACCGTTTGATCACCCGGCCCAGCATCTCGTCCTCGCCGCCAGATTCGGTCCACAGTTTTGAGAACAGCGGATCGCTCGAAGCCGGACGCTTGACCTCTTCGAGCGCGTCGAATGCCACGCGGATCGGGATCGTGACGCCTTCGCCGCAGACGATGCACTCGCGGTTGCGCAGCGCCGGGATCGTATCGAGGAATCCGCGCGCACCCTCGGGCATGGCCGACCGGACATAGGCCTGGTCGCGCTCGTTGTTCAGGCGCATCGCGATAATGGTGCCGCACTGCGACAGCACCCCTTCGGCAAGATCGGATGGGCGCTGCGTGATCAGACCCAGCGAGACGCCGTATTTACGACCCTCCTTGGCGATGCGGCCAAGAATCTTGCCGACCGAGCTGACCTTGCCGTTCTGGTCCGACGGCACATAGCGATGCGCCTCTTCGCAGACGAGCAGGATGGGGCGCTGGGGCTCGTTGCGCGACCAGATCGCATAGTCGAACACCAGGCGCGCCAGTACCGCGACCACCACCGAAGTGATGTCCGACGGCACTCCCGAAACGTCGATGATTGAGATCGGCTTGCCGTCCCCCGGCAGCCGGAACACGCGGCCCAGAAAGCCGGCCATCGTGTCCGCGACCAGCATCCCCGAAAACATGAAACTGTAGCGCGGGTCGGACTTGATCTCATCGATCTTGGTCTTCAGCCGCATGTAGGGGGCGCTGTCGCCTGCCTTGTCGAGGCGACCCATCTCCGACTGGATGTTCGCGGTCAGGTCGCTGAGCAGATAGGGGATTGGCGAATCGACGGTCAGCTTGGCAATCCCCTCGGCTGCGCGGCTTTTCGCCTTTGCGGCCAGCAGGCATTTGGCGAGGATGTCGGCATCCATCTGATGCTCTTCCCTGCCGCCCGGAATGAACACTTCGCAATGTTCCTCGAAGTTCATCAGCCAGTACGGCATCGCGAGGTTGGAGACGTCGAACAGCGCGCCGTTGGTCTTGAACGCCGCCGAATATTCGCCGTGCGGATCGATCATGACGATGTGACCCTGCGGTGCCATTTCGCAAATCCGGTGCAGGATCAACGCGGCGCTGGTCGACTTTCCGGTGCCGGTCGAACCGAGCAGCGCGAAATGCTTGCCCAGCAGCGCATCGATGAACAATGCGCCGCGAATGTCGCGGGTCGGATAAACCGTGCCGATCTCGATGTGCGGGCGATCTTCTGCCGCATACATCTGCTTCATGTCCTGGCTCGTCACCGGATAAACGCCTGAACCCGGCATCGGGTAGCGCGTGACACCGCGACGGAAATTATAGATTTTGCCGGTCAACCGCTCCTCGTCGCCCTCGCCGAGGAAATCGATGAAGCCGATGATTGCGCCATCGCGGTCACCATCGGCCTTCAGCGTTCGGACGTTCGCCATCAGCCAGTTCGATCCGACCTTGACCTTGATGAGGCTGCCGACCTGTCCGCCCATCGCCAGGCAGGGGTCGTCGGCGTCCGCCAGGCGCGCCATCGCCATCTGGTCCAGCCTGATCTGCGATGACGAACCCGATATGTCGACGACCGCACCGATGGGTTCGCGGGCAAACGAAACAGAAGGCGTAACCGCGTGTTCGGTCGCGCCTTCGAAAGTGCCGCTTCGGTGCATATCCATAGTCTCAATCGTCCCGCTTCGAATTCAGAACAGATCATGTAGCGCGAATGCGTAAACAGAGCGGTAACGGTTAAATCCGGCGGAAAATGGCGCCTGCTGCCCAGCCGAACGCGAGCGACAACAGGACTGCCACCATGCCGTAGGTGAACGGCCAGTGCGTCGCCGCGGTTGCGATAAACCGTTCGAACCCCGATTTCCGGATGTCGATGTCACGCGTGGCGGCGGCGATGACCTTGCCATCGCGAATCAGGAATGTCTCCGCCGTATAGCGCCCCACCGGGACCCGCGCCGGGATGGCGATGCGCGCGCGATAAAGGACCCCTTGCCTGATCGTAACGCTGGACGGGTGGCTGACATACAGGCCGCTGCGTCCGCGCAAATCGACGAACCCGGTTTCGAAGCGCCTTTGCTCGGCGGGCAGTGCACTGCTGGCAGGTGACAGATGGACGTTGCCGAGGCCAAGTTCGTAGATCGCCGCCGTCCGTTCGTCGATCAGCATTTGGAGCGGTCGCGACGATGCAATGGCGTAAAAGGTCGGCGCGGACCGGAACCGCGCGCTGTCGGCATTGGCCCAGATCAATCCACCGATCTTTTGCTTTTCACGCACCAGGATCGACTGGGGCGGCCCCTTTAGCACGACCGCGACATCGGTGTGGCCATCGGGAACGCGCCCACCTGGATAAACGATTGCACCGAACAGGAGCAATTCGGCCCCGGTAAAGCTGTAGATGATCTCCACTTCGTTCTGCGATACGTCGGGCACAAGGATTGGCTCGCGCGCGCCGACCAACAGCAGGAGCGGCAGCAGGGCAAACAGGCGCTTCAAAACTGCTGGACCGAGAAAATCTCGTCGGGCCTGAATCCAAGACCGACCGCCATCCTGATCGCCACCAGCAGGACGATCACCGCCAGCAACAGCCGCAGGTAATCGGGCCGAAACTTTTGCGCGAGCCGCGCGCCGACTTGCGCCCCAACGACGCTGCCCAGCAGCAGCAGGGCCGCCAACACGATGTCAACGGCGTGCGTGGTTAACGCATGAACCATCGTCGTCACGGCGGTAACGAACAATATCTGGAACAACGATGTGCCCACGACGACCCGCGTGGCCATGCCCAGCAAATAGAGCATGGCCGGAACCATGATGAACCCGCCACCGACACCCAGCAGCACAGTCAGGATCCCCGTCGCAAAGCCGAGCAAGAGCGGCGCGAGCGGTGAGATATATAGTCCTGAGGCATAGAATCGCCAGCGTAGCGGAAGCGCGGCAACCAGAGGATGATGACGCCGCTTGCCGGGTGGCAAGGCGATCCCCCGCCGTGCCGCGCTGATGCTCGTCCAGGCCTCCTTGGCCATCAACCCGCCGATCGAGCCGAGCAAGACGACATAAAGCACAGCAATGACGGTATCGATCTGTCCCCCTGCCTGAAGCAGCTTGAAGATTACGGACCCCGCGATCGCGCCGAAAATGCCCCCGACAACCAGCACCGCGCCCATGTGCAGGTCCACGCCCCCGCGCCGATAATGGGCCAGCGCCCCCGATACGCTTGCCCCCGTCACCTGGGTTGCGGCCGAGGCCGCGGCGACGGTAGGGGGGATGCCATAGAAGATCAGCAGCGGCGTCGTCAGGAATCCGCCACCCACGCCAAACATGCCCGACAACAGGCCGACACCCGCGCCCAGAAGGACGATGACCAGCGCGTTTACCGACAGATTGGCGATGGGCAGATAGATGTCCATTGACCGGAGGACTAGCGGCACGGGGCGGCATGCGAAAGCGGTTTGCGCCTATTAAAATCCAATATCGACACTGAGCGCGGGCCCGGAGCCGGGTGCCGCGTTGCCTGCTATGCGCTGTCTCCAACCCGCCGTGATGCGCACGGGCCGTTGGTCCGCTGACACGATCCCGATCAGCTCGGGACCGACATCGACCCGCGTGACGCCAGGTTGCGCGCCCCCGGACAGCGCCGCGCCGACCGCAAGCCGCGTCGTGCCCGCGCCCGACAGCGGGTGCACGATCCGGACGGCGCCATCGGCAAATGCATCACGGCGTCGCGCGCCGACGATGCCAATCTGACCATAGCCCTCGGCGCGCAAACCATGAGGCAGCACGACATCGTTGAACCCGCCATAAGCCGTCACCGACATCGCATTGCGCGCGCCGTCATCGAGCGCGATCCGCCGTTCCAGTAGAATGCCGACCGCGCGCCCCCTGATGCCGACGCCTGCCGATGCCTCGCGGCCGGAGCGCAGGGCCAGCGGTGCGCTGAGCCGCACCGTCAGCGCCAGCCCGCGCGGTCCCGGTTCGTAAAATGCCCGCACCCCGGCCTGCGCGCCGCCCAAAGTGCCGCCCGGCCCGAGGGTCGAACCGGCAGAGTCGGGGCGGAATAAAGCCCACGCCGAACCGGACAGGCGAGAGCGTGGCCCCGAAGATGACACCATGGGCACCAGTTGCGGTCTGTCAGACGCCAAATTCACGGGCGTGTTAAAATCTTCGAATAAGATCATCGGGGCGGGGCGGGCAGTTCGTGCGAGACGGGCGGACCGGGGGGTCATGGTTTCTCTTCGATCAATGATCGCCTGTCTTGCCAACAGCACGGCAAGGGATTTTCCTGGCACGGGCACTTCAAGCCGCTCCGTCAAAGGGCGAACGATTGCTCTGACCTCGATCACGGGCACCGCGACAGCGATTGAAAGGTGACCGGGGACCGCGATCCCGACTGCTGCATGCCAGAGCATACCCGCCCGCGTTACGATCCAGGCGCTGAGGACGATAAAGACCGCTCGCAGTGGACGGCTGACCGACACACGCGCAATTGTCATTCAGCAGGAAGGATCAATGGAAAGGCGTGTGCGGTCTTATCCCATCGAACCACGCCGTCACGTCGTGTCCGCAAATATATCGCCACCGCGCGCCGCACGGCCATGACGTGGATTACGTTGCTGACGACCGCGCGTGGGATCGACCGCAGCCCCTCTCTCCAGCCATAGGTTGCGGTTACGAAACCGGCTCGCATCCCGAGCCGCCAAAGGAGGATCGCACCGCTTGCCAGCAACAATCCGTTCATAAGGGGCGAGACTGTGGGCAATGGGCGGCCGAACGCCCACCCCGCGGCTCGGGTGAGCATGGTCAACACCAGCCCGGCATAGGCCACCAGCAGCACGATTGCCCCCGCCAGCGCCCGCCGATCATGAAGCCGCATCCAGGTTTCAGCAGCCCCGCCGTGCCAGCCAAGCCGGTCCCAGCCCGATAAAGCTATCCCTGCGACCCAACGCGATTTCTGTCGCACGGCCTGTTCCAGCGATGCCGGAAAATGCGCACGGACTGCGACCAGGCCACCCCCGGCATGGGGCAAGCGTACAAAGATCCCACGCCCGCCCAATTCGGCAATACGCAAGCCCAGTTCGTAATCCTCGGTCAGGCTGTCCTGGTCGAATGGATTGCCGCCGCGCATTTGAGCGATGTCCCCGATCATTTCGCGCGAAAACGCGCAGCCCACTCCCGCCGCCGGAATCCCCGCGCCAATCGCTTCGCGCACGACGATGGTCTTGCCGTGAGCTTCAGCAAATTCATCGATATAATGCCCTCCCACCCAGCGGGAATGCCGATCGACCAATGGCAGGACCGGCAGCTGTACGAAGTCGAAACGCTCGATCAAGCGGTCGAACACGCGCAATTCGGCAGAATGAACAATATCTTCGGCGTCGTGCAGCACGATCGACTTTGCGCGCCAGCCTTCGCGGCTTTCGTCGTGCACCAACGCCCGCCATATCGTGTTGAGACAGCCCGCCTTGGTCGTCGGTCCATCGACCGCCCCCATCACGATCCGGATGTTGTCCGACCGAACCGATCGAATGCTGGCCAGCGTGGCGGGATCGTTGGGATAGCAGCCGACATAGATGCGATAATCTTGCGACCCGAAGGCGGAAATGCCATGCGCCAGCATCGATCCGATCACCGCTCCTTCGTCCCAGGCGGGCACGAAGACAACGGCGCGTCCGGGCGTGCGTGCCGCCATCAATGTCGCGCTGGTGGTTGCCGGTTTGTTTCGATAGACGGTCAGTCGTCGGGCGATGCGTCTGCCCATCCAGATCAGATCGATCAACAAATCGTCCAGTCCCCCGATTATAAATCCGACGACCGAAAAGAGCGTCAACTCATGCGAAATGCCAACCGTGATTTCGAATACTGGCAGCATAGTCGATTGCTCCCCAGCTAACCCACGTTTGCCGAATAATTTCTTTTCTGCAAGATAATGTTGCGACCTCATAACGATTATTTACGAGAGGCTGCCGCTACAGACCGAAACCCATTCAGGAAGCGGCGGATCTGGGGTAGGGAGGCCAATGATTATGCGATACCGATCCGTCCTTCGTGATTTTCTGGCGACCGAAGCCGCAGGCGGGATCATTTTGATCGCGTCCGCGATCCTTGCGATGCTGATCGCCAACTCTGCGCTGGCCCCGGCTTATTTCGGTATGCTGCACCTGGCAGTCGGGCCGACCTTGTCCCCACAGATTGGGGCGATGACAGTGCATCTGTGGATTAACGATGCGCTTATGGCGGTGTTCTTCATGCTCGTCGGGCTCGAGATCAAGCGCGAGTTTGTCGATGGTCACCTGGCGACATGGACCGACCGGAGGCTGCCATTCATTGCCGCCGCCGCGGGGATGGTGATCCCCGCGCTCGTGTATCTCGCGATCACGCGAGGGGACGTCGACCTGTCGCGCGGATGGGCGATCCCGGCGGCGACCGACATTGCGTTTGCGCTGGGCCTACTGGCGTTACTCGGTAAACGAGCGCCGACCTCGCTAAAGCTGTTTCTGACGACCGTTGCGATCGTCGATGATGTCGGAGCGGTAGCGATTATCGCGCTATTTTATACAGCGGCGCTGAACTGGCTGGCGCTGGGCGCGGCGGTGGTGGTGTTTGGCGCGATGCTGGCGATGAACCGAATTGGTGTCGTCCGGGCGCGCTGGTATCTCATCGGTTTCGTAATGCTCTGGTACGCGATGCTGTTGTCGGGGGTTCATGCGACGGTCTCTGGCGTATTGGCGGCAGTCGCGGTGCCGGTGACACGGACGCCGGGTGCGCCTGACAATACCGAATCACCGTTGCACCGGCTGGAACACGGGCTGCAACCGTGGGTGGCCTTTGCGATCGTCCCGCTGTTCGGCTTCGCCAATGCGGGGGTTTCGCTTGGCGGGGCAGAGGCCGCGCTTGCGCCGCTGCCGTTGGCGATCGCGCTGGGTTTGTTCGTAGGCAAGCAGGCGGGCGTGTTCGGGGCGGTCTGGGGTGCAGTCCGGCTAGGCATCGCCGTACGTCCAGCAGGAACTTCGTGGGCGCAAGTCTATGGGGTCGCGCTGCTCTGCGGGATCGGATTCACGATGAGCCTGTTCATCGGCGGACTGGCGTTCGCCGCGCCCGAGCAGGCCGATGCGGTGAAGATCGGCGTGCTGATGGGGTCGGTGGCGTCAGCTCTGGCAGGGTGCGGGGTACTGTATTTCAGCGGCGCACAGCGCGTGACCGGGTCGTCGGACTAGGCCCCGACCCGGCCGACGTGCTTTAGAGCTTGCTGGTCAGTTCCGGCACGATCTTGAACAGGTCACCCACCAGCCCGATGTCGGCCACCTGGAAAATCGGGGCGTCGTCGTCTTTGTTGATCGCGACAATGATCTTCGAATCTTTCATGCCCGCAAGATGCTGGATCGCGCCCGAGATACCAATCGCGATATAGACTTCGGGAGCAACGATCTTGCCGGTCTGGCCGACCTGATAGTCGTTGGGGACATAGCCGGCATCAACCGCCGCACGCGATGCGCCGACCCCTGCGCCAAGCTTGTCGGCAAGGGGTTCGATGATCGTATGAAAATTCTCGGCGTTCTGGAGTGCGCGGCCACCCGATACGATGATCTTTGCACTGGTCAGTTCGGGGCGTTCCGACTTCGCGATTTCGGCGCTGACAAACGTGGCAAGCCCAGCGTCGCCGGTCGAGGTCACGGCTTCGATCGTGCCGCTGCCGCCTTCACGTTCGGCCTTGGCAAAGGCGGTCCCGCGAACGGTGATGACCTTCTTGGCGTCCGACGTTTGGACAGTTGCAATCGCGTTGCCGGCATAGGTCGGGCGCGTGAATGTATCAGGACCGTCAACCGAAAGAATTTCGCTGATCTGCATGACGTCGAGCAGCGCCGCGACCCGCGGTGCGATGTTCTTGCCGATGGCAGTTGCTGGGGCCAGAAATGCATCGTGATGGCCCATCAACTGGACAATCAGCGGCGCCACGTTTTCAGCCAATGCGTGTTCGTAAGCGGCGTCGTCGGCGACATGGACCTTGCCCGCCCCCGCGATCTTGGCCGCTTGGGCGGCGACGGCATCGACGCCCTTGCCTGCCACGATCAGATGGACTTCACCAAGCTGCGAGGCGGCGGTAACGACGGGAAGCGTCGCGTCCTTGACCGTGCTGCCGTCGTGTTCGACCCAGACCAGCGTCTTCATGCTACCACTCCCAGTGTCTTCAGCTTGGCGACCAGTTCATCGACATCGGCGACTTTGACGCCCGCGGTGCGCTTCGAAGGCTCGACCACTTTCAGCGTGGTCAGGCGCCTGGCGACGTCGACGCCGTAATCGGCGGGCGTTTTTTGCGCCATCGGCTTGGACTTCGCCTTCATGATGTTGGGCAACGACGCATAGCGCGGCTCGTTCAGGCGAAGGTCAGTGGTGACGACTGCAGGCATTTTCAATGAGACCGTTTCCGATCCACCATCGACCTCGCGCGTAACCTTCACCATATCGCCATCGACTTCGACCGCGCTGGCAAACGTGCCCTGCGGACGACCGAGCAAAGCGGCCAGCATCTGGCCGGTCTGGTTCGAATCATCGTCGATCGCCTGCTTGCCGAGGATGATAAGGCCGGGCTGTTCTTCCTCGACAATCTTGGCAAGCAGCTTGGCGACGCCGAGCGGTTCGACTTCAGTTTCGCTGACGATGAGGATGGCGCGGTCTGCGCCCATGGCGAGGCCGGTGCGCAGGGTTTCCTGCGATTTCTGCTCGCCGATCGAAACGACGATGACCTCGGTCGCTACGCCTTTTTCGCGCAGGCGGAGGGCTTCCTCAACGGCGATTTCGTCGAATGGGTTCATGCTCATCTTGACGTTGGCCAAGTCGACGCCCGACCCGTCCGCCTTGACGCGGGGCTTCACGTTATAGTCGATGACCCGCTTGACGGGGACCAGTATCTTCATCTGCTTCTCTCTTTCAGAGATTATTAAGCCGCTCGCACTTCCGCGACGATTTTCTTGGCGGCGTCACCCAGATCGTTCGCGGCGACGATCTTCAGACCCGAGTTGGCGAGGATGGCCTTGCCTTCCGCGACATTCGTCCCCTCCAGCCGAACGACGAGCGGCACCGAAAGGTTCACTTCCTTCGCGGCTGCGACAATGCCGTCGGCAATGATGTCGCATTTCATGATGCCGCCAAAGATGTTGACGAGGATGCCCTTCACCGCCGGATCGGCAAGAATGATCTTGAACGCCGCCGTCACCTTCTCGGTCGTCGCACCGCCGCCGACGTCAAGGAAGTTGGCGGGAAACTCGCCGTTCAGCTTGATGATGTCCATTGTCGCCATGGCGAGCCCGGCACCGTTGACCATGCAGCCGATGTTGCCGTCGAGCTTGATATAGGCGAGGTCGTATTTCGAGGCCTCGACTTCGGCAGGATCTTCTTCGGTAAGGTCGCGCAGTTCCATCAAATCCTTGTGGCGAAACATGGCATTTCCGTCGAAAGCGACCTTGGCATCGAGGACGAGCAGTTTGCCGTCATCAGTCACCGCCAGCGGGTTGATCTCAATCTGCTCGGCATCGGTGCCAATGAAAGCGGCATAGAGTTTTTCGGTCACGTTGGCGGCCTGCTTGGCAAGGTCGCCGGTCAGGCCCAGTGCTGCTGCCACCGAGCGACCGTGATGCGGCATGATGCCAGTCGCGGGATCGACGGTGATCGACACGATTTTCTCAGGCGAATCGTGCGCGACATCCTCGATGTTCATGCCGCCTTCGGTCGAGGCGACGATGGCGATCTTGCCCGAGACGCGGTCGACCAGCAGCGCGAGGTAGAATTCCTTGGCGATATCGACACCGTCGGTGACGTAGAGGCGATTGACCTGCTTGCCGTGCTCGCCGGTCTGGATCGTGACGAGCGTGTTGCCGAGCATATCGGTCGCCGCGGCGCGGACCTCCTCCGCGGTCTTGGCAAGCCGGACACCGCCCTTGGCATCGGGGCCAAGTTCCTTGAACTTGCCCTTGCCGCGCCCGCCGGCATGGATCTGCGCCTTCACCACATACAGCGGTCCGGGAAGCTGGGCGGCGGCGGCCACGGCTTCCTCGACATTCATCGCGGCAATGCCCGCCGGAATCGGCACGCCGAATTTCGCGAGAAGTTCTTTGGCCTGATATTCATGGATGTTCACGGCGGGTGCGCTCCTGAAAAAAGATATGCGGCCTAAAGCATGACTGGGGCGGCTTTGCCAACCTCTAGCTTGCGATTGCGCACCGCAAAGCGGCGCCGGTGACGACGCTGACGATTTCCGGGTCATCGAGGGCGCGCACGCGGTGGAGGAATTGCGCTACGGTAAGAGCACCGATCCGCTCCTCGGGCAAAGTCACGATCGACTGCAAACGGCGAAGTTGCAAAATCGACAATCGGTCGACCGTGCGCGCTGCCATGCACGACGCGACGGGCGCGGGCAGCCCGGCACCGATCAGCCCGGTGCGGACACGTGATTCGGGTGTAGCGCACGCTGAAAGTGCCAAAACGGCCGCAAAGGCGATGATTTTCCGCATCGTAAAGATATATTCGCAGTCCGGTTCCAGGTCAAAAACGGTTGAGACTGCCGCTAGGATCACAGGAATCGCAGTAAATCGGACATTTAATGTCGCGGGTAGGAAATTATCGACCGCCTGATGACGATCGAGCGATTCGGCGATCGGAAACGAAGGCAGCAAGCATAAGGCCCGGCTCCGGTGTAGGACAGTGGCAATCAACCTGTCAGTATTTATACCTGATCGTCCCAAGCACCGAGCGCGGTGGCCCAAAAAATCCCTGGTCGTAGTTCAGCGACCCAAGGTATTTCGCGTTCGTGACGTTCTTCAGGTTCGCACTGATCGTCAGATGATCGTCAATATCGTAGCTGGCGAGCAGATCGAGCAGCGCATAGCCCTTTTGCGTGATCCGGATCGGGGCATTGGTCGTGGTCGATCGCGTACCCGGCTCGGTATAGATTCGGCTTTGATACTGGGCCGATGCGCCGATCTTCAGCGCACCGAGCGAAGGCGGCGAATAGGTGAAATTCAGTCGCGCGAGATTACGCGGGACGAAAGTGCGTACCGGCTTGTCGTCGTTGCCGCGGACGCGCATCAGGGTGTAGCCGCCAGTCGCCTGCAAACCTGACACGATCTGCCCGCCGAATTCGAACTCGATACCCTGAGATGTCGCATCGACGCCACGGTAAGTGGTTTGCCCGATGGTCTGATCGAACCCGGCGGCCTCCGCCGTGTTTTTCTGCCTGGCCTGAAAGACGACCGCGCTGGCGTTCAGGCGGCCCGCATACCATTCGCCCTTGAACCCGGCCTCGATGTTGCTGCCCTCGATCGGCTTTAACAGGACGCGATTGACGTCGACCTGGATTTGCGGATTGAAGATCGCGGCATAGCCTGCATAGGCGCTGATGTTCGCGGTCAGGTCCAGCGTCACCCCGACGAAGGGCAGGAACCGCGTCCGGTCGTAGTTCGTCGGCGTGCCATAGGAATAGCCCGCGCTGGTGCTGTGCGTGACGTTACCGCCGAGCATCAGTTTTAACGGATCGGCCAGCGACAGACGCAGCAAGCCATACGCTGTCTCGCGCCGGGTGTGGGTATCGAGGCTCAAATCGTAGTTGGCGGGGAAATCGGGCTTGGGGAAACTGCCGTTAAACACCGTCGAGAGGGGCACCGGTACAAAGAGTGCCGACTGGTCGTAACTGGAATATTGCCGATACGTCTGACCGCTGCGCGTGATGCCGAACATCACGTCATGCGTACGTCCGAACAGCGCGACGGGGCCGCCGACATAGGCGTCGAGGGTCAGGTTGCGGGTCTGGCTGCGGAACGCGCCGGGATAGCTGAAAATACCATCGCCGGTGGCGCGATCGGGATTGCCGTACACATAGAAGAGTTCGTCATCCTCGCTGATCGCACGACGGGTTGCGCTTACCTTGGCGACCCAGCCGCCACCGAGCTGGTGGGTGATATCCCCGAAAATCTGACGATCGACGACGTTCCAGCCAGCCCATTTCGGTCCGGTGTTGGTCGAACGGCCGAAATCGATGCGACTGCCATTGGTATAATAGAGCGGCAGCGATCCCCATTGGGCACCGGTGCTCTGGTGATCCTGATGCCCGTAGCCCGCGCTGACGACGGTGTTCGATCCGAGATCGGCCTCGACGATGCCGTATCCGGTCCAACGCCTGAGATGATAGCGGTCAAGATAGCTGTCGGCATCGTAATAGGCACCGACCGCGCGGGCGCGCACGCGGCCATTCTTTGTGATCGGCACGCTGACGTCGCCGTCAAGGCGGACGCTGTCGAACGAACCATATTGCGCGCTGGCCGACGCCTGGAATGTCGTCGTTGGCCGCTTGCGAATGAAGTTGATGACAGCCGAAGGGTTACCCGTCGACGACAGCAGGCCCGGGGCACCGCGGACGATTTCGATACGATCGTAGATCGCGGTATCGATCGATCCGGTTTCGACCTCGAACGCGAACGGCAGTCCGATGCCATCGATCTGGAATGTCTGGATGTCGAACCCGCGTGCCGAATAATAAATCCGGTCGGTTTCCGCCATCTGGACGCTGACACCGGGGACCGTGGTCAGCAGGGCGTTGATGTCGGTGAGCTGGAAATCCTCGATCTGGGCACGGGTGACGACACTGACCGACTGGGGGGTTTCGCGTTGACTGAGCGCGATGCGGGTGGCGGTGCTCTGCGCCTTGACCGCATAATCTTCGCTGCCCTCTGTGCGTTGTCCGTTCACGATGATGATCGCGCTGTCCGCAGCGGCATCCTCCGCAGCCAAGGCGGGTGTCGCTGTAAAAACAGTTCCGAGCAGCAAAATCCTATTCAAGTGCGTGGTCATGATTACCCCTTTTCGAGGTCGACGCTAATCTAATTGATATTCGTTCGCAATAGCATGTTGCATCAGGTGGTCGATCGTTCTTGGCGATATTCGTCTGGACAGGTCCCAAGGCGGAAGAAAATCGTCTCGCCCTCTCCCCACTTCTCGACCGAACGCCTATGTTGTGTTCATGACCCTGACCGGCCCCCTGATCCTTGTTACCACCGTCATCGGGATGGAAGGGTTCGCCTATGTCGCGCACCGTTGGGTCATGCACGGTTTTGGCTGGGCGCTTCACAAGTCACACCATCGGGCGCGGCCGGGGACCTGGGAGCTGAACGACCTGTACGCAGTGATTTTTGCGGGACCGTCGATTGTCCTGCTGCTAGGCGGTGTGCAACTGGGCTGGGGTGAATGGGCGACATGGGTCGGTGCCGGAATTGCCGCCTATGGGGCGATCTATTTCGGGTTTCACGACATCATCGTCCACAAGCGCATCGACGCGCACTATGTGCCGCGGTCGACCTATATGAAGCGGATCGTCCAGGCCCACCGATTGCACCACGTCGTCGAGACCAAACACGGTACGGTCAGTTTCGGATTCCTGTGGGCACCACGGCCCGAAGATTTGAAGGCGGAATTGAAACGGCGCGGCAATGCGGGTGTGCGGGAGTCGGTCGGGCGTTAGGCGATCGCGTCATCCGGGCGCAGGCGGGGGCCTATATGGGTTTCCGAATGGGTGCATCCGATCCGACAGCCGTATAGGCCCCGGCCTGCGCCGGGGTGACGAGATAATAGTGATGGCTCCGACTGATTATCACGCCGCCGCGCTCTCCTCGGTGACGGTCCCCGCTGCAGCCTCCAGCAACCGCTTTTCCAGCGTTTTCAATCGCGCGGCGCTTTCGATCTTGTCGCCAATCAGGTCGGTTACATAAAACGTATCCACCGCGCGTTCGCCATAGGTCGCGATGTGCGCCGAACTGATCGTGACGTGTGACTGAAACAGCGCATAGGCGAGTGCATTGAGGAGCGCGGGCCGGTCGCGGGCGTGGACTTCGAGTACGGTGTAACGGTTCGACGCCTTGTTATCGATCAGCACGTTCGGCGCGATGGCGAAGGCGTCGGCGCGCGGGCGCGACAATGGGCGCGCGGCCAGCCGGTCATGCAGCCGGTTGCGATTGGCGAGCGCATCGGCGATCCCCAGTTCGAGCCGTTTCAGCCGGTCCCGGTCGTCGAATGGCCGCCCGAACGGATCCTGCACCAGGAAATTGTCGAGCGCCATGCCGTCGCGCGTGGTGTGGATACGCGCGTCGATGATGGATGCGCCGGTCAGATGGATTGCCCCTGCTAGCCGAAAGAACAGCCCGGGATGATCGGCGGCATAAACCGAAATCAGCGTTGCACCGCGCGCCGGGTAAACCTGCGCCGCGACATACAGCCCGCCGTCGCCCGCCTGCTCGATCACGCGCGCGTTGCTGGCGATGATGTCGTCGGGCTCGGCGATCCAATAGCTTTCGGGCAGACGCTTGATATAGGTGGCGAAACGCTGCTGGTCCCAACCGAGCGTCGCTGCCAGCGTCTGCTGCTTCATGCTGATCCGCTCGACCCGCCCGGTCTGCTTGTGGCCCAGCCGCAGCACTTCTTCGGTCGACTGGTACAGGTCGCCCAGTAATTGCCGCTTCCAGCCGTTCCACACGCCGGGCCCGACCGCACGAATATCGACGATCGTCAGCGCGAGCAGGAGGCGGAGGCGTTCGGGCGACTGGACCTGTTCGGCAAAGTCGATGATCGTCTTGAAATCCGACAGGTCGCGCTTGAACGCAGTCGCCGACATGATGAGGTGCTTGGCCACCAGCCACGCCACGGTCTCGGTCTCGGCAACCGTCATGCCCAGCCGCGGGCAAAGCTGCATCGCGACCTCGGCCCCCAGTAGCGAGTGATCGCCGCCGCGACCCTTGGCGATGTCGTGAAGCAGGACCGCCACATACAAGACCCGCCGCGAGACGATCTGCTGCATGATGGTGGTCGCGAGCGGATGGTCATCCTTCAGCGCGCCGTGTTCGATGCGCGAGAGCAGCCCGATGGCGCGGATCGAATGTTCGTCGACCGTATAATGATGATACATATCGAACTGCATCTGCGCGACGACGCGGCCGAAATCGGGCACGAAGCGGCCGAACACGGTGGCCTCGTTCATCCAACGCAAGACGGTCTCGGGATCGCGAGGCGAAGTCAGCACGTCCATGAACAGTGCATTTGCGCGAGGATCGTTGCGAATTCTGGCGTTGATCAACCGCGCGTCGCGATTGGCGATCCGCATCGCCTGCGGGTGAATTTCAAGGCCGTGCAGATCGGCCAGCGCAAAGATTTCGATGAGCCGCACCGGGTCGTCCTGGAACCAGTTTTCGGCTGGCAGGGCGAGCCGTCCGCGATCGAGGACGAAGCCCGCCAGTTTGCGCGGGGGCCGCATGAAACTTGCCAGGCCGAACCGGCGACCCTTGGGCGCAAAACTGTCGTCGAGATGCGCCAGGAAGACGCCGGTCAGGTCGCCCACGGTCTTGGCGGTCAGGAAATAGTGCTGCATGAACCGTTCGACCGCCGAGCGTCCGGGCCGGTCATTATAGTGCATCCGCCGCGCAATCTCGGGCTGGACGTCGAAGGTCAGCCGATCCTCGGCGCGTCCCGCCACGATGTGGAGATGGCAACGGACTGCAAGCAGGAAATTTTCTGCTTTTTGAAAGCGGCGCAATTCTTCGCGGGTGAGCAATCCCTTGTCGACCAGTTCCGCGACCGTGCCGACTCGGTGGACGTATTTGCCGATCCAGAACAGCGTGTGGAGGTCGCGCAGGCCGCCCTTGCCCTCCTTCACATTGGGTTCGACGACATAGCGGCTGTCGCCCATGCGTTTGTGCCGGGCGTCGCGTTCGGCCAGTTTTTCCGAGACGAAGACGCGGGCGTTGCCGGCCACGACTTCGGCATCGAACCGCGCCGATGCCTCATCATACAGCGACTGGTCGCCCCAGACATAGCGCGCCTCCAGCAGGGCGGTGCGGATCGTCAGGTCGCTTTTCGCCATGCGCATCATCTCGTCGAGCGAGCGGCTGGAGTGGCCGACCTTCAGGCCCAGGTCCCACAGCAGGTAGAGCATCGATTCGATGACCTGTTCGGTCCAGCCGGTCTGCTTCCACGGCGTCAGAAAGGCGATGTCGACGTCGGAAAACGGGGCCATCTCGGCGCGGCCATAGCCACCGACGGCGACCAGGGTCAGCCGTTCGGAGGAGGTCGGGTTGTTGGTCGGGTACAGGCGCAGCGTCGTGAAGTCATAGGCCAGCCGCAGGATCTGGTCGATCAGGAACGCCTGCGCCTGCGCCGCCTCCCGCCCGCGCTGGGGATGTTCGGCGATGCGGCGCGCAATCTCGACCCGGCCCCCCTCGAGCGCGGGCTTCAGCAACGCCGCCGCCTGGACGCGCAGCGCGGCGGTATCGCCCGTCAAACCGGCAAGCGCGTCGGCCAGCGCACGCCGGTCGATGATGGCACGACGACTGGGGATGGTGTCGAAACGGTCGGACATCGGCGCGCTTTACGCCAGGGAGGCGGTGGACGACAAATGCCAATTCATGGCATGATCGGCAAAACAACGGCTGAGGAGAGCTTGCGATGGCGACGGCGCTGAAAAACCGGGCGATGAGCGATGCCGAATGGGCGGCGCGACAGGAACTGGCCTCGTGTTACCGGGTGTTCGCAATGCTTGGCTGGGACGAGCTGATCTTCAACCATATCACCGTCAAGCTACCCGGGGACGGGGGCGAATTCCTGATCAATCCCTATGGCATGCACTTCAGCGAAGTGACCGCGACCAGCCTGGTAAAGATCGACATCGACGGCAACAAGCTGGACGCCGACAATCCGTGGCACGTCAACCGGGCGGGCTTTGTCCAGCACGCGCTGTTCCATCGCCACCTGCCCCACGCCCATGCGATCATACACACGCACACCACCGCGACCATGGCGGTGTGTGCGCTGGAGGGCGGATTGCAGCCGACCAATTTCTATGCCTGCAATTTCATGGGGCAGATCGGCTATCATGATTTCGAAGGCGTGACGGTGCGCGACGAGGAGGGGGTCAACCTGATGCGCAACCTCGGCGACAAGACGATCTTGATGCTCCGCAATCACGGGCCGGTGGTGATGGGGCGGACGTTGCCGGAGGCGTTCCTGAAATACTGGGCGCTGCAGCGCGCCTGCGAAATCCAGGTCGCGACGCTGGCGATGGGGCAGCCGGTCCACGTGTCCGACGCGGTGGTCGCGGTCCACCAGCGCGACCTGCACCAGACCGCAATACCCGGCGGTACGGGCGTGGCGGAACTGGCGGCGATGGTGCGGCGGGTGGACAAGATCGACCGGGGCTGGCGCGACTAGGCGATCACCAAACGATGCGTTCCCCCCTGCGCAGCGATGGTTTATAGCCACGTCATGACCGCGCTCACCGTCAATAACCAGCCGATCCGCTATGCGCTCGACCCCGCGACCCCCCTGTTGTGGGCGTTGCGCGACGCGTCGAACCTGACGGGCACGAAATATGGCTGCGGGACCGGCGATTGCGGGGCCTGCACCGTCGACGTCGACGGGCGTGCGGTGCGGTCGTGCCAGGTCAGTATCGCGCAGGTCGAAGGCAGTTTCATCACGACGATTGAGGCGCTGTCCCGCGACCGCAGTCATCCCGTGCAACAAGCCTGGGTGGCGGAGGGCGTCGTCCAGTGCGGTTATTGCCAGCCCGGCATGATCATGGCGGTGTCCGTGCTGCTGAAAAGCAATCCGCGCCCGAGCGATGCCGATATCGATGCGGCAATCACCAACCTGTGCCGATGCGGAACCTATAACCGCGTGCGCCGCGCGATCCATCGTGCCGCGGCCGCCATCCGTGGGGAAGGCACGATCGTTGCCGCCCCCCCTCCGGGCATCGAGCCCGCCGACGCCGCGCGTGCCGTTCCGGGACTGACACCAGTCACTGGGGGATAGATTCCTTTCGATATGCTGACAGGATGATTAAGGATCGGCTCACCCGCGACGGCGTTAAGTGAGCACAAGGATGAAGCGACGATCAGGTGCGCGCATCCGCCTGGAGCGACGAACATGCGTAAGCAGATCATCATAGCAGCATTGCTGGCAGCCGTGGCGATATCGCCCGCGCTGGCCCAAGAGGACCTTGCCCACCGGGAGGGACGCGGACAAGGCAACGGTGGCGGCAGTCACGGCAGCGGTTACCGGTGGGGCGGCGGCGATCGCAGTCAGCCGGCCCAGCAGGAGCGTCCCGCAGCACAACCACAGGCGCAGCAGCCGCAGCAGCAGCAGCAGCAACAGGCAGCCCCGCAGCGAGCCCCACAAGCTGAATTCCAGCGTCCACAGGGCGGACAGTTCCAGCCCGGCCAGCGACCGCAGGGTCAATACGGCGGTGGTCGTGCGCCGCGCGGCCAATATGAGGGCGGTCGCCCGCCACGGGGTCCAGATGACGGCGGTCGCCCGTCGCAGGGCCAGTGGAACAATGGTCGTCCTACGCAAGGACAAATGGTTGGCGGTCGCCCGCCGCGATCCCAGTGGAACAACGGCATCCCTGCACAAGGACAGGTTCAGCAGCAGCCGCAGCGGACCGATGGCGTTCGCACCTGGCAGGGCAACCGCAACGACCCCCGCTTGCAGGATCGTGACCGTAATCACGATAGTGTCCGGGACAGTGTTCGCGATGGCCGCGACAATGATCGCGGCCGGGACTGGCGCGGCAATAACAACCGCGGCAACGACTGGCGCGCCAACAATAACGGCGGTCGCGACTGGCGCAATCATAACGACGGTGGTCGCGACTGGCATGACAATGGGGGGCGCGGCCAATCGTGGAACCGCGACTGGCGGCGAGACCAGCGTTATAACTGGCAAAGCTATCGGTCGTTAAACCGCAGCTTCTATCGCCTGCCGCGTTACCAGTCGCCCTATGGCTATCGCTATGGGTACCAGCGCTTCGGCATCGGAGTCTATCTCAACAGCCTGTTGTTCAGCCAGGACTATTGGATCGACAACCCGTACGAGTATCGTTTGCCAGAGGCTTATCCGCCGTATCAATGGGTACGATATTATAACGACGCGCTGCTGGTCGACGAGGAATCCGGCTATGTCGTCGATACGATCTACGATGTCTTCGTCCAGTAAAGGCGTTCTCTCGCATCAACTTTCCGGTCCGGGGTCTTGGCGGTTCCGGGCCGGTTTGTTAGCGCACGTGGCATGGCCACAGACCGACTTGCCGACATCGGCCGCAACACCGCCGCGCGCCTGAATCGTAACCCTGCCGTCCAGATGGTCGCGGGACAGGGCATTGAGCTGTACGTCCACGAAAATTTCCTGACGCTGGAGGAATGTGGGGGCCTGGTCGCGATGATCGATGCTGACCGCAAGCCATCTGCACTGTTGTCGCAAACCGACGATGCCGAATTCCGGACCAGCGAAAGCTGCGACCTTGACCGCTGGAACCCGTTCGTCGAGATGATCGACCGCCGCATCTGCGCGCTGATGGGGATGAAACCCAAACAGGGAGAGACGATGCAAGGCCAGCGTTATGACGTCGGCCAGCAATTCAAGGCGCATCACGACTATTTCCACGTTGGCGAGGATTATTGGATCGACCAGAAAAAGCGCGGCGGGCAAAGGTCGTGGACAGCGATGATCTATCTCGACGAACCCGAAAGCGGTGGCGAAACCTGGTTCAGCGCCGCCGGGCTGCGCGTCAGCCCGCGCACCGGTATGCTGCTGGCGTGGAACAACACCGACCGCCAGGGCGCGGTGAACGCGCAGGCGCTGCACGAAAGCCTGCCGGTCATGGCGGGCCTGAAGAACGTCGTCACGAAATGGTTCCGCGAGCGATATTGGGTGACATGACACCTTTCATTTAGCTGTCAGCAGCGTTCGAAGTTCGTTCATAGCAACTTTCCTAATTCCGCGGTCGTCACGGAACGACAGAGGAGAGTTTTCCATGAAAAAGTTTATTGTTACTGCATTGATGGCCGCCACAATCCTGCCGTCAGCGGCGATGGCCCAGAACGGCGAATTGCGTCGCGATCGTCAGGATGTTCGCCAGGAACGGCGCGATGTCGAACAAGCGCGGGAGTCGGGTGACCCACGCGAAGTCCACCAGCAACGCCGCGAATTGCAAGGCGCGCGTCAGGAATTGCGCGACGACCGGCACGACGTTCGTCAGGATCGCCGCGAATGGCGTCGTGACGACTGGCGTTCGTATCGCAACACCAACCGCGATCTATATTCGCGGGGAAGCTGGAATTCGCCCAACCGCTATCGCGCTTTCAGCCCCGGGATCCGCATCACCTCGGGCTATTATGCGCCCCGTAATTACATCAACGATTACGGTCGGTATCGCCTGACCCGCCCCGCCTATAATCAGCGCTGGGTGCGGAACTATAACGACGTCCTGCTGGTCAATATCCGCACCGGCCGCGTCATCGAAGTGCTTCGCAATTTCTACCTGTAACAGACAGCGCAGGTAGAATGCTAAGAGAGCGGCCCCGGGGACTTCATGTCTCCGGGGCCGTTTTCGTGTCTTTCTGGGTCGCATAATCTGGCTATGCGGGAAGTGAGTAGAGCGATACCCTTGGCAAAACGACCGGAAGGGTTGTGGGGGATGACGACATGGCACGGTTCGGCTTGGCGCTTGTCGCGGCCCTGTCCCTTTCGGCGTGCAGCTTGGCATCGTCGCCGTCCGCGTCGGACTTCACAGAGCAAGCGGCTCAGGGACAGGATGGCAGGGTCCGCGTCGCAATCATTGGCAACAGCATCACGCTGCATGCTCCCAAGTCCGCGATTGGTTGGGCGCGGGCAAATGGTATGGCCGCGTCGGACCTGAAGCATGACTATGCGCATCTGCTGCTGCAAAAGATCGGGGCGTCGCCTGCCGAGTCCTACGTCCGCAATTTCTACCCGTTCGAGACTGACGCGCACGGGGCGGCGCTCAATATCGCTTCGATTGCGCCCATTATGGCAGGCAGGCCGGATGTGACAGTGGTCCAGCTTGGCGATAATATCAGTGTGCTGAACCCAGCGCAGCTTTATCGTTTCCGAGGCACGTTCGCGACCTTGCTGGATATGGTTAAGCAAAGCGGATCGTTCTATTGTCTGTCCACTTTCTGGCACCACGTCGCCACCGATTACGTCATCAAGTCTGAATGCGAGAAAGCAGGCGGGAAATACGTTTATATCGGTGACATTTACCCCGATCAGGTCGCGTCGGACACTGGTTCGCACTATGCCGACAAGGGTGTGGAAAAGCACCCGCATGATGTCGCCATGCAGCGGATTGCCTTTAGGCTGTGGAAGGCCGGGGCACGGATTTAGGCCGCGGCGGTTTACTATGGAAAGCTGGTGAGAGTTTTGGCACCGTATCTTTCGGACGCCCGTACAGGCCCCGGCCTGCGCCGAGGTGACTGAATTGGACGGTCCGTTCCCTCGCCCCTTCAGGGGAAAGGGCAAAAAGGTCAGCTTCCGTCGATCGCCTTTAGCCGGTAAAGCGCTTCGAGCGCCTCCCTGGGGTTGAGCGTATCGGGATGAATCTCTGAGAGCGTCTCGCGCAACGGGTCGGTCGGCGTTTCCTCCACCAGCGCTGCAAACAACGGCAGGTCGTCGAGCCCGGCGGCCAGTCCACCGGTCGCCGCACGCCCCGCCTCCAGCTTGGCCAGCACCGACTTCGCGCGCGACAGGACGGCGGCCGGCATGCCTGCCAGTCGCGCCACCGCGATGCCATAGCTGCGGTCGGCGGGACCGCTGGCGACTTCGTGGAGCAGCACCAGGTCGCCCTTGTATTCGCGCGCGCGAACATTGTGGAGCGACAGGCTTCCCAGCTTTTCGGCAAGCCGTGTCAATTCGTGATAATGCGTTGCGAACAGGCAGCGCGATCGGTTGACCTCATGCACCGCCTCTACCACCGCCCAAGCAATCGCCAGACCGTCGTAGGTCGATGTCCCGCGCCCGACCTCGTCTAGGATGACGAACGACCGGTCGGTGGCTTGCGCCAGAATCGCGGCCGTCTCGACCATCTCGACCATGAAAGTCGAACGGCCACGCGCCAGATTATCCGACGCGCCGACGCGACTGAACAGGCGGTCGACCAGCCCGAGGATGGCGGTCGTTGCGGGCACGAAGCATCCGGCCTGGGCCATCACGGCGATCAGTGCATTCTGCCGCAGGAAGGTCGATTTGCCGCCCATATTGGGACCGGTGACGAGCCACAGCCGATCGCTGGCCGACAGGGCGCAATCGTTGGCGACAAAGCGCCCACCCGATCTGGCAACTGCGGCTTCGACGACCGGATGCCGGCCGCCGGTGATTTCGAAACAGGGATGCGCAACCAGCGTCGGACGACACCAATTCAGTTCCACGGCACATTCGGCATTGGCGGCGGCCACGTCCAGCCGGGCGAGCGCATCGGCGGTGGCACTGATCGCCACGGCCGACGCCAGCGCGCGTGCGGTCAGCTCCTCGAAATGCGCAGCCTCGGCGGCAAGCGCATGGGCACCGGCCTGCGTGACTTTCAGGGCAATTTCATGTAATTCGGGCGCGTTGAACCGCACCACTCCGGCGAGCGTCTGGCGATGGGTAAAGCCCGAACCCACGACCATCAACGGATCGGCGGAGCGGGCAGGCACTTCGATGTGATAGCCCAGCACGCCGTTGTGCCTGATCCTCAGCGTGGCAATGCCGGTGGCGCGCCTGAACCGCGCCTCCAGCGTGGCAATTTCGCGCCGTCCCATGCCGCCTGCATCGCGCAGTTCGTCCAGCCCGGCGTCATAGCCGGGTGCGATGTAATTGCCTTGGGCAGCATCGATCGAGGGATTTTCGACGATCGCGCGCGTCAGTTCGTCGATCAGCGCACTATGTCCGGAAAGGCGCGGCAGCAGGTTGGCGAGCAGCGCCGGGGGCTGGTCGATCCGACACAGGCGTTCGCTCAACTCCCAGGCCTTTGCCAAGCCGTCGCGCAAATGGGCGAGGTCACGGGGACTGCCGCGCGCCGCCGACAGGCGGGCAAGGGGGCGCGCAAGGTCGGGCAGGCCGCGGAGTGTGGTCCGTAAACCCTCGCGCGCGCGCGCGTCGGCGGCCCAGTGCGAAACCAGATTCAGCCGGTCGTCGATGGCCGCGCGGTCCATCAACGGTGCGGACAGGTCGCTGCCGAGCAGCCGCGCCCCCGCCCCCGTCACCGTGCGGTCGATACAATCGAGCAAACTGCCCGCCCGGCCCGATGGTGTGGCTGTGAGTTCGAGGCTTTCGCGCGTGGCGGCGTCGATGGCGAGATGGTCGCCCGCCCCCCGCCGGACCGGGACAGCAAGGAACGGCAATGTCCCCTTTCCCGCATGATCGAGATAGGACAGCAGCCCGCCCGCTGCAGCCAGTTCGGCGCGCGAGAAATTGCCATAGCCGTCGAGCGTGGCGACACCGTGCAACTGTTTCAGCGCGGCTTCGCCTTTGGCACTGTCGAACGACGCGCGGGGGCGGGCGATGCCGACCAGCCCCGCGCCCTCCGGCACGACTATCTCGGCTGCCCCCAGCCGCGCCAGTTCGGCGTCCAGCGCATCCGGGCTCACTTCCGACAGTTCCATGCGACCGGTCGAGATGTCGGCCGCGGCAATGGCGAGAATGCCGCCGACCTGCGCCACCGCGACCAGCCAGTTCGAGGATTTGGCGTCCAGCAAACTGTCTTCGGTCAGCGTGCCCGCCGTGACGACGCGAACGATGGCGCGCGCGACCAGCGTCTTGCCGCCCCGCGCCTTTGCTGCCGCGGGAGATTCGACTTGTTCGGCGATAGCGACGCGGTGGCCGCCCCGGATCAGCCGCGCCAGATAGGCGTCGGCGGCATGGACGGGCACGCCGCACATCGGGATCTTGACGCCCTCATGTTCCCCGCGTGAGGTCAGCGCGATGTCCAGGCAGGCAGCGGCGGCGCGCGCATCGTCGAAAAACAGTTCGAAAAAGTCGCCCATCCGGTAAAACAGCAGGCAATCGGCTGCTTCGGCTTTCAGGCCCAGATATTGCGCCATCATCGGGGTGGGTTGTGATGCGGGTACGGTCGCCATTGTCCGCGCATCGATACACAGAGATTTCCGAACCGCGAAGGATGTTTCTTGGCAGCCCGTTCTCCGTGGTCGGGATGACCGGGCCCCAGCGAAACGGTTGGCTTGGCGGTCGCCCTCCCCTAGAGAGGGCGAAATCGTCGGTCGCATCCGAATCACATTATTGGGGGAAGATATGTCCGAGGAATCCAACGTCCAGTTTTCGGACCGCGAAGCCCTGTTGTTCCATTCGGAAGGGCGGCCCGGCAAAATCGAGATCGTCGCGACCAAGCCGATGGCAACGCAGCGCGACCTGTCGCTGGCTTATTCCCCGGGCGTCGCGGTTCCGGTGCGCGCCATCGCCGCCGACCCGGCAACGGCATACGACTATACCGCGAAGGGCAATCTGGTCGCCGTGATTTCCAACGGCACCGCAATCCTCGGCCTCGGCAACCTTGGCGCGCTGGCCTCCAAACCGGTCATGGAGGGCAAGGCGGTCCTGTTCAAACGCTTTGCCGACGTCGATTCGATCGACATCGAACTTGATACCGAGGATCCGGAAGCGTTCATCAATGCGGTCGCGCTGATGGAGCCGACCTTCGGCGGGATCAACCTTGAAGATATCAAGGCACCCGAATGCTTCATCATCGAGCAGGCGCTGAAGGAGCGGATGAAGATTCCGGTCATGCACGACGACCAGCATGGCACCGCGATCATCAGCGCGGCCGGGCTGATCAACGCCGTGTTCCTGACCGGTCGTGAACTGAAGGACGTCAAGGTCGTCGTCAACGGTGCAGGCGCGGCGGCCATTGCCTGCACCGCGCTGATGAAGGCGATGGGCGTGCGGCCCGACAACGTCATCATGTGCGACCGCAGCGGCGTTATCTACCAGGGTCGTGAAAAGTCCATGGACCAGTGGAAGTCGGCACATGCGGCAAAGACCGACTGCCGGACGCTGGAGGAAGCGCTTGACGGCGCGGACATTTTCCTGGGACTGTCGGCAGCGGGGGCGCTGACCCCGGCCTTCCTGAAGAAAATGGCCAAGAACCCGATCATCTTTGCGATGGCCAATCCCGACCCCGAAATAACGCCCCCCGATGCCAAGGCGGTGCGCCCCGACTGCATCATCGCGACCGGGCGTTCGGATTATCCGAACCAGGTCAATAACGTGCTGGGCTTTCCGTTCATCTTTCGCGGCGCGCTCGACGTGCGGGCGACTGCCATCAACGAGGAAATGAAGATCGCGGCGGCCTATGCCATCGCCGAACTGGCGCGCCAGCAGGTGCCCGAGGAAGTGGCGGCGGCCTATGGCGGGCGGACCTCCGCCTTTGGGCGCGACTATATCATCCCTGCCCCGTTCGATCCGCGTCTTATGGAAATCGTGTCGGCGGCGGTCGCGCAGGCGGCAATGGATTCCGGCGTCGCGACCCGGCCGATCCTCGACATGGATGAATATCGCCATTCGCTGCGCAGCCGATTGAACCCGACCACATCGGTCCTCGGCCTCGCCTATGAGGGTGCGCGCGCGCACCCCAAGCGGGTGGTGTTTGCCGAAGGCGAAGAAGAAGTTGTTCTCCGCGCGGCAATCGCCTTTCGTGACGGCGGCTATGGCATTCCCGTGCTGGTCGGGCGCGACGACGTCCATGAGCGCCTGAGTGCGCTGGGCGTCGACAAGCCCGAGACGTTCGAGGTTCATAACAGCCGCAACTCGCCACTCGTACCCGCGATGGTCGACAAGCTTTACGAGCGGTTGCAGCGGCGGGGCTATTTGCGGCGCGAGTGCGAGCGGCTGGTCAATCAGGATCGCAACATATTCGCCTCATTGTTATTGAAGATGGGTGAAGCCGATGCGCTGATCACCGGCGTCACGCGAACATATGCGCAGTCGATCCGCGACGTTCGCCGCGTGCTGGATCCAGCAGCGGGTCGCACACCCTTCGGTGTTCATGTCCTGGTTGGGCAAAGCCATACGGTGTTCATGGCGGATACGACGGTCAACGAACGGCCGACGTCGGAAGAACTCGCCGACATTGCAGAGGGCACAGCGGCGGTCGCGCGGGCGATGGGCCATGAACCCCGCGTCGCATTCTTGAGCTATTCGACGTTCGGCAATCCCCCGGGCAACTGGCTGGAACCATTGCGCGAGGCGGTCGCGATTCTGGAACGGCGCGGGGTCGGCTTCGAGTTCGAGGGGGAGATGTCACCCGACGTGGCGCTCAATCCCAAGGTGATGGCCAACTATCCGTTTAGCCGCCTGTCGGGTCCGGCGAACGTGTTGATCATGCCAGGGCTGCAATCGGCCAATATCAGCGCAAAACTGTTGAGGGAACTGGGCGGCGACGCGGTCATCGGGCCGATGCTGATCGGGATGGAAAAGCCCGTCCAGATCGCGACGATGTCGTCGACGGCGAGCGAACTTGTAACGCTGGCGGTGCTGGCAGCCGGCGGGATCGCCCGTTAGTCAGGGTGAGGGCGGCGTGACTGGAGGCGTCATCCTGCGCCGCAGGGCAATCCCATAAATCACCGCCGCAACGCCTGCGAACAGGAACCACTGCACCGCATAAGCAATGTGATTATTTGAAATTTCGTCGGTGCTGGGCGGCGCGCTGGCGGCAAGGCCGGGCGCGGGGCGGTCGGCGACCAACATCGGGCGCGGCGGGACGGGGTGGCCGAACAGCTTGCCGATCAGGCTGACATGTTGCGGCTCGGTCGTGATGATGCCGTCGACCAGGCCCCCCTGCCACGACGGTTTGAACTGCGGGTCCGCAGCGACCCCGGCATCGACCAGTGCGCCCGGCCCCTCCGCCCCGGTCGAACAGGCGGCAATATGGCGGTAACCGGCCTGTCCGGATGGGGTGACCCCACCCTCGGTGCTCCAGCCGACGACGCGCAGGCAATTGACTTGCGACTTGCGAAACATGGCATCGTCGGGCACGGGCGCCAGTCGCGGAAAGGCCATTGGTGGCAGGCTGCGGTTGGCCGCATAGCGCGCGATCAGCGCTTCCTTCCACGTCGCTCGATGAAGCTGCCAGACGCCGAGCCCGATCATCGCTGCGACACAAAGAGCAACCAAGACCGTCGCAACGATGGGAATACGTTTCATTTCTGAATGCGCCCCTCGCGCGCGGCGTTGCAATATTCGGCATACAGCAATGCCGCGTTAGCGACGCGAAGAAAGACCAGCACACCGAGCGTCGCAACCGGGAGCCAGATCGAAAGCTGCAGCCAGAGCGGCGGATCGTACAGGACTTGCATCGTCACCCCGCCGATCACAATCAGGCCGCCGACGATCATGGTCCCGAACACGGTCGCGCCGTCACCGACATTGAAGGTCGTCAGGTCAAGTCCGCAGGCGCGGCACGCAGGGGCCATCTTTAGCAGGCCGACATATAAGGTTCGGGCGCCGCAACGGGGACATAATCCCCGAAGCGCCGCCCGACTCATCGAAGGTGCGATGTCGGCGATCTTAACCGCCGTGAATCGGTGCCCCCCATCCGCCCCAGACATAGATGGCGACGAACAGGAACAGCCATACGACATCGACGAAATGCCAGTACCAGGCCGCAGCCTCGAACCCGAAATGCTGGCGTGGCGTGAAATCGCCATTGTAGGTGCGTTTCAGGCAGACGGCGAGGAAGATGGTCCCGACCAGCACGTGAAACCCGTGAAAGCCGGTTGCCATGAAGAATGCCGCGCCATAGTTCAGCCCCTTGAACGCGAAAGGGGCGTGGAAATATTCATAGGCCTGAATGCTGGAGAACAGCATGCCGAGCAGGATCGTTGCCCACAACCCCTTTTTCAGGCCGTTGCGGTCACCGTGGATCAATGCATGATGCGCCCATGTCACGGTCGTGCCCGAGCACAGCAGGATCAGCGTGTTGAGCAGCGGGAAGCCGAACGGATCGACGACTTCGACGCCCTTTGGCGGCCACTGGCCACCGACCGCCTCGATGGTCGAGGGGAACAGCGCAAAGTCGAACCACGCCCAGAACCAGCCGACGAAGAACATGACCTCGGACGCGATGAACAGGATCATGCCATAGCGCAGGTGGAGCGACACGACGGGGGTGTGGTCACCAGCCTTCGCTTCCCGAATGACGTCAGCCCACCAGCTGTAGAAGACATAGGCAACGCCCGCGACGCCCAGAAAGAACACCGGCCCGCCAAACGGTTGAGTGTGCATCCACATAATGCCGCCCGCAGCCATGATAAACGCGGAAAAAGCACCGATCAGCGGCCAGATGCTTGGCGGCAGGATATGATATTCGTGGTTCTTGGCACCAGCCATGACGTCTAAATCCCTGTTCGTCGGGGTGATCTTCGAATGCGGCGATTAACCCGCCTTCTTCGTCTCGTCCACCGGGTAGAATGTGTAACTAAGCGTAATTTCGGCGATATCATTCGTTTCCGGGTCTTTCAGGATCTTTGGATCGACGTAGAATATGACCGGCATGCGTACTGTTTCGCCGGGCTGCAACGTCTGCTGGGTAAAACAGAAGCACTGGATCTTCGTGAAATACAGACCGGCGCTGACCGGCGTGACGTTATAGGTCGCGGTCCCGGTGATCGCGCGCGTTGAGTTGTTGGTCGCGGTAAAAAAGGCCATGTTGCGCGCGCCGATGGTCACGGTCTGCAATGCGATTTCGGGTTTGAAGGCCCAGGGCAGATAGGGCGAATGGTTTGCATCGAACCGTATCTGGACAGTTTTGCCTTCCAACGCCCCCGGTGTCTCGCCGTTGGCCGAGCGCTGCGTCGTGCCGTTCAGACCGGTCGCCACGCAGAACAATCGGTAAAGTGGGACCGCGGCATAGCCCAGCCCCAGCATCGCCAGTCCGACAAAGGCCGCGAAAAACGCCGTGCGACGGCGCGGGTCGAGTGCCAATACGCTCAACTGCCGATCCGGGCGATCGTGATCAGGTAAAACAGGACGACGACACCGCCCAGGATCAGGCCCGTGACGATCGACCGTGACTTGCGCCGCCGGTCGAATTCAACGCGGTTGGCTTCGGGATCGGATGCGCCAACGGGGTCGGTCATACAAGTTTGTCCACCAATAACACGCCGAACAGCGCGAATAGATACAGGATCGAATATTTGAAAAGCTGGCGTTCGGGCTTCATCGCCGCATCGCTGCGCCGCCTTGCCACACGCAAAGCCATCGCCGCAAAAATCGCCGTCAGAACGATTGCTGACATACCATAGACCAAACCCGTCATGCCGAGCGCCCACGGGGCAACGGCGCACACCGCCATCGGCACGGTGTAGAGCACGATCTGGCGGCGCGTCGCGCGTTCGCCCGCGACGTTGGGCATCATCGGCACCCCCGCCGCGCCGTAATCAGCCTCCATGAACAGCGCCAGCGACCAAAAATGCGGCGGTGTCCAGAAGAAAACGAGCGCAAACATCAGGATGGGGAGCAGCGAGATTTGCCCGGTCGCAGCGGCCCATCCAATCAGCGGCGGAAAGGCACCCGCCGCACCACCGAGGACGATGTTTTGTGGCGTCCGGCGCTTCAGCCAGACGGTATAGATGATGACGTAGAACAGGATCGACCCGAGCAGGATGCCCGCTGCCAACCAGTTGAGCGCAAAGCCCATCGTCAGGACGGCGAAACCCGCCAACCCGACCCCGAAATGCAGTGCCGACTGCGCGTCCATGCGACCATCGGGCAGCGGACGCTTCATCGTCCGCTTCATCAGCGCGTCGATGTCGGCCTCGTACCACTGATTGAGCGCGCCCGAGGCGCCTGCCGCGAGCGCAATGCAAAGGATCGCGGTGAAACTCAGCACGGTCGGAAGTGTGACCGGTGCCATCAGCATGCCGATGATACCGGTATAGACGACCAGCACCATCACGCGCGGTTTGGTCAGCGCCAGAAAGTCATGCCATTCAGCCGGAAGCGCCGGAGACTGGCTCAGAGATTGGGCGGGGGTCGCGAGCTTGATCGAGATAGGGGTCATTGGGCTGCTTCAAAGCCCCCTTTCGTGCGAGGACGAAAGGGGGTCGAGGGTTAAGCGCGTTACCCGATCCGGGGCAGCGTTTCGAACTGGTGATACGGCGGCGGGCTTGGCAACGTCCATTCGAGCGTTGTCGCGCCTTCGCCCCACGGACTGTCGCCTGCTTTCTTGCCCGCGAACATCGACCAGAACAGGTTGATAAAGAACACCACCATCGACAGCGCCATGATCGCATAGCCAACCGAAGCGATGTAGTTCCAGTACGACAGCGCGTCGGTATAGTCCGGAATGCGGCGCTGCATGCCGTCCAGCCCAAGAAAATGCATCGGGAAGAACAGGATGTTCACGCCGATGAAGAAACCCCAGAAATGGATGTGGCCGAGTGGTTCATTGAGCATCTTTCCGCTCATTTTCGGGAACCAGTAATAGAAACCGGCGAAGAGCGAAAACACCGCGCCTAGTGACAACACATAATGAAAATGCGCGACCACATAGTAGGTGTTGTGCATGTAGGTATCGATCCCCGCGTTGGCGAGAACGACGCCGGTCACGCCGCCGACGGTGAACATGAAGATGAAGCCCAGCGACCACATCATCGGCACCTTGAAGCTGATCGAACCGCCCCACATCGTCGCGATCCACGAAAAGATTTTAATGCCGGTCGGAACCGCAATGACCATCGTCGCCGCCGTGAAATAGAGCTTCACATTGCCCGACAGGCCGCTGGTGAACATATGGTGTGCCCAAACGATAAATCCGACCGCGCCGATCGCGACCATCGCATAGACCATGCCGAGATAGCCGAAGATGGGCTTTTTCGAAAAGGTCGAGATGATCTGGCTCACCATGCCGAAGCCGGGCAGGATCATGATGTAGACCTCGGGATGGCCGAAAAACCAGAACAAATGCTGGTACAGCAACGGATCACCGCCACCGGCCGGATCGAAGAAGGTCGTGCCGAAGTTACGGTCAGTCAGCAGCATCGTGATCGCCGCTGCCAGCACGGGAAGTGCGAGCAAAAGCAGGAATGCGGTGACGAGAATCGACCAGACGAACAGCGGCATCTTGTGCAGGGTCATGCCCGGCGCACGCATGTTGAAGATCGTCGTGATGAAGTTGATGGCACCGAGGATCGACGACGCACCTGCCAGATGCATCGACAGGATCGCCATGTCCATCGCAGGCCCTGCCGAACCCGTGGTCGACAAGGGCGGATACAGGATCCAGCCGACGCCAGCGCCCATTCCCGTACCCCCCGACACGAAGGTCGAGCCGAGCAGCAGCATGAACGACGGCACCAGCAGCCAGAACGAAACATTATTCATGCGCGGGAACGCCATGTCGGGGGCGCCGATCATGATCGGCACGAACCAGTTGCCGAAACCGCCGATCATCGCGGGCATGACCATAAAGAAGATCATGATCAGGCCATGGGCAGTTATCAGAACGTTCCACAGGTGATAGGCCTCGTCGAGGCTCTTGCCGGTGCCGACCCAGCCCGTCAAATACTGGATACCGGGGTGCGCAAGTTCGAGCCGCATCATGCCCGAGATCGTGCCGCCGATGATCCCAGCGAAAATCGCGAAGATCAGGTACAGCGTGCCGATGTCCTTGTGGTTGGTCGACATGAACCAACGGGCAAAAAAGGCCGGCTTGTGATCGGCATCGTGGTGATGGTCGTCCGCATGCGCCTGAAAAGCGTGGGCATTCGGAGTGAGGGCGATATCAGTCATTGGCTTAACCCTTGGTCACGGGTGCGGCGGCAGGCGCCGGAATTGGAGTTGCAGCAGCGGTCGCCGGTGCAGTGACGGGAGCGGCAGGCTTGGCACCCTTTGGCGTACCACCGCGCGCCGCGACCCATTGCGCGAAATCAGCAGGGCTGACCGCCTGGACCGCGATTGGCATAAAGCCGTGTCGCGCGCCGCAGATGTTGTTGCACTGGCCATAATAGACGCCGGGTCGCTCGACGGTAAACGAGGCTTCATTCACGCGGCCCGGGACCGCATCCATCTGTGTCCAGAACGCGGGGACATACCAGGCGTGGATCACGTCGTTCGAAGTAACCAGCAGGCGGATCGGCGTACCGACCGGCACGACGACGCGGTTGTCGACGGCCAGCAGGCGGGGTTCGCCATTGGCCTTCGCCTGCGCGTCGGGCAGCATGTTCGAGACCAGTTCGAAACCGCCGTTGTCGGGATATTCGTAAGTCCAATACCACTGATTGCCGATTGCCTTGATCGTCAGCGCATCCTTGCCGACAGGTTTATACTGGGCCGCAAGCAGGCTGATCGACGGAAAGACGATGATCAACAGAATCAACACCGGAACCACCGTCCAGATCACCTCGATCAGGGTGTTGTGCGACACCTTCGAAGGGATCGGATTTGCCTTCTGGCGGTAGCGATACGACGCCCAGAACAGCAGCACGAGGACAAACAGGCTGATGACCGTAATGATCGGAATCAGCAGCGCATTGTGCATCCAGACGGCGCGCTTGCCGATCGGCGTCACTTGCTGCTGAATTTCATAACCCATCGGAACAGGCTGTCCGATCGTGGCATCAGGAGCGGTGCGCGCGATGTCGGGTGCCTTGGCAACCGGGGCCGCCGCTGGCGCGGCCGACGCAGACGTCGCCGATTCGGGCGTAGCGACAGGCACCGAAGCCGGTGGCGCGATGACCGGAGATTGCGCGATTGCCGCAGGGGCCAATGCGAGGCCAAGGGCGAAAATTACTGTCTTGATGGCATTCATCGCAGCTGCGAAATCCCTGAACTGTGAGGCGATGCTGCGGAATAGCGCGGCCCCGATGCGCTGCGCTATACGCCCGGTTTCCGCCAGTCTCAAGAGAGAGATACCGCGTTTTTCGCGAACCAGCGACAGCGGCGTTGTCACGCTCGACCGGCAGACGTATCAGCGACATCGACATCAGAGGACCCCACTGCCGTGACCGACGACGAAATACTCGACGAATTCCGCGCCGCCGAAGCGTTGCTGGAGGGGCATTTCATCCTGTCGTCGGGGCTGCACAGCGGGCGTTACCTGCAATGTGCGCGCGTGCTGGCCGATCCCAGGCGTGGCGCGCGAATGGCCGAGGCGCTGGTTGCTAAACTACCCCATGACCTGAAGATCGATATCGTCGTGTCGCCCGCCATGGGGGGCATCATTGCCGGGCATGAGATGGCGCGCGCGCTAGGTGTCGAGGCGCTGTTCCTGGAACGGCCGGAGGGCGTGTTCGAATTGCGGCGTGGGTTCCGGCTAAAGTCCGGCCAGCGCGTGCTGATGATGGAAGATGTCGTCACCACCGGCCTATCCTCACGCGAAGCGATTGCCGCCATCGGTCGTGCTGGTGGGGTCGTGGTTGCCGCAGCGGCGCTGGTCGACCGGTCGGACGGGACCGCCGACCTTGGCGTGCCATTCTTTCCGCTGATCCGGCTGTCGGTACCGACCTACCCCACCGACGCCCTGCCGCCCGAACTCGCCGCCGTTCCAGCCGTAAAGCCGGGGAGCAGGGCGGCATGACGCGCGTGGCCATGAAACTCCGGCTGGGTGTCAACATCGATCATGTCGCGACCATTCGTAACGCGCGCGGGGGGGATCATCCCGACCCCGTCCTGGCGGCGCGCATCGCGGCGGAGGCGGGGGCCGACGGCATCACCGCACACCTGCGCGAGGACCGGCGGCACATCCGCGACGAGGATATTGCGCGGTTGATGGGCGAAATTGACCTGCCGCTCAACCTGGAAATGGCGGCGACCGACGAGATGCTGGCCATCGCACTGAAGCACCGTCCCCATGCCGCGTGCATCGTGCCCGAACGACGCGAGGAGCGCACGACCGAAGGCGGGCTGGACGCGGCGGGACAGGATAACCACCTGTTGCCTTTTATCGACCGGTTGCTGTCTGCCAACATCCGGGTCAGCCTGTTCATCGAACCTGATCCACGCCAGATCGAGGCGGCAATTCGCCTGAAGGCCCCCGTCGTCGAATTCCACACCGGTCGTTACGCCCATTTGACCGAACAATCGCGCGCGCCAGAACTGGGGCGCATTGCCGATGCCACGGCGCTGGCGGTCAAGAACGGCATCGAGCCGCACGCGGGACATGGCCTGACCTTCGACAATGTTGCGCCGATCGCGGCGATCCCGCAGCTCGCCGAGCTGAATATCGGTCATTTCCTGATCGGTGAGGCGATCTTTGGCGGGCTGGCGGGCAGTGTTGCCCACATGCGCGCGCTCATGGACGCTGCGCGATGACGGGCCGAGTAATAATGAGCGCCAGGCGATGATCATCGGCCTCGGTTCTGATCTGTGCAATATTGAACGCATCCAGGCGTCGCTCGACCGGTTCGGGGCGCGGTTTGAAAACCGGGTGTTCACCGTTGTCGAGCGTAGCAAGGCCGAGCGTCGGCCGTTCACCCGCGCAGGGACCTATGCCAAGCGGTTCGCTGCCAAAGAGGCATTTTCAAAGGCGGTCGGAACCGGCTTCAAGCGCGGCGTGTTCATGAAGGACATCGGCGTCGTCAATGCGCCTTCGGGTGCGCCGACGTTGGCGCTGACCGGCGGGGCAAAGGAGCGCCTCGACGCCCTGATTCCTGCAGGGTATGTAGGCCATATTCACGTGACGCTGACCGATGATCACCCATGGGCACAGGCCTTTGTCATCATCGAGGCGTTGCCAGTATGAAGTTGCCTGTATGAAAGTGCCCGCGTGACTCCCATCCCCACGACAGACCTGACATCCGGTGACGAAATCGTGCCGGTGAAAGCCAGAACCGACTGGCTGGGCGAGATGCGCGGTATATTCTGGCTGGTCCTGGCCGTGTTGGGGTTCCACAGTTTTGTCGCCAAGCCCTTCTACATTCCCAGCGAATCGATGGTGCCCGGATTACTGGTCGGCGACCGGCTGGTGGTGACCAAATTTCCCTATGGCTGGTCCTATGTCTCGGCGACGTTCCACCTTCTGCCGTTTATGAAGGGCCGCATTCTGGGAAGCCTTCCCGAACGCGGCGACGTTGTGATCATCACGCCGCCAGGAAGCCAGGAAGACTATATCAAGCGCGTCATCGGCCTGCCTGGCGACACTCTGGAAGTGCGCGGCGGCACGGTTATCCTGAACGGCAAGCCGGTGAAGCGGGTCGAGATGGGCGAGCGGCGCGTCCCGGTGGACGCCAACCAGCCCTGCAGCGACTCCGATTATCCGGGTCGCAAAATACGGGGCGGTGATGGATTGGAATATTGTCAGTTGCCCATCGTGCGTGAGACTCTGCCCAACGGGCGCAGTTTCGATACCGTGGACCTCGGTTACGACTGGCGCGTCGATGACTATGCCGCGATCAAAATTCCCGCCGACCGCGTGTTCGTGATGGGCGACAACCGCGACCGATCCGCTGACAGCCGCGTATCGATCGAAAATCGGGGTCTTGGCGGCCCGGTGCCCTGGGAGAATATCGGCGGACGGGCCGAATTCCTCACCTTCTCGCTCGACGGGTCGAGCCAGTGGTGGAACCCGGTCAGTTGGCTAACGGCACTGCGGGGCTCGCGCGCCGGGAATTCCCTGCACCCACAAAGGACCGCCGGATGAGCGAAACCGTTATCGCCCCCGAAAAGCGCGCCGAAGCGCCCGGTCCCAACGAATTGCGCGATCCGTTCGTGCGGCAGGAACTGAAACGGGCGGGCGTGTGGATTGGCATGGCGGTGGCCGTCGGGCTGGTCGCATTACTGTCGCAGCCGCTGCTGATCATCTTCGGCGGCGTCGTTTTTGCAGCGATGCTCGACGGCGGCACCCGGCTGCTGGGCCGCGTGCTGAAAATCGGGCGGGGCTGGCGATTGCTGATTGTTGTGCTCGGCGTTGTCGCATTCCTGGTCTGGGTGGTCATGCTGGCAGGAAGCGAACTGACCGCGCAGGCCGAAACGCTGACCAGTGTCGTAACGACACAAATCAACAAGCTGCTCGCCTGGGCGCGGGTGTATCACCTGCTCGAAAGTGCCGGCGGCGCTGGCGAGATCGGCAAGCAGATCATGGGGTCGATCGGGCGCGTGACGTCGGCCTTGGGCACGGCGGCCGGTGCGTTGACCAGCGGCGTGATGATCGCCGTGATTGGTATCTTTCTCGCCGTCGAGCCGAGGCTATACGAACGTGGTGTTGCATGGATGTTCCCGGTCCGCAGTCGTGCCAGTTTCTACGAAACGATGTCGGCAATGGGCCACACCCTGCGCCGTCTGATGGCGGGTCGGCTGGTCGGCATGTCGGTCGAAGGCGTTGGTGTCTGGCTGCTGTTGTGGGCGGGCGGAATCCCGATGGCCGCGCTGCTGGGCGTGTTGACCGGACTGTTGGCGTTCCTGCCCAATATCGGCGCGATCGTATCGGGCGTGCTGATTACGGTGGTCGGTTTTTCGGGCGGCTGGAACGCGGGCGTCTACGCATTTTGCGTCTATGCCGTGGTGCAGACTGTCGACGGTTACCTGGTCGTGCCGACGGTCGCCAAAAAGTCGGTCGATCTGGCCCCCGCACTGGTGCTGGGGGCGCAGTTGCTGCTGGGCGCGCTGTTCGGATTACTGGGCCTGATGTTCGCGGACCCGATCGTGGCAATGGTCAAGGTCGGGCTGGAACGCGGGTCGAAGAAGGCAGCGGAAAACGCCGGTGAGATAGAGCCGCCCGCGGCGTAGCAACGCGGGATACCTGGAGGTAGTCAGGTCGAACGATCCCGCCGTAAACCCCGCCGATTAATGTCCCGAAGGAGGACCGCCTGCCAAACCACCCGCCATTCCAGGAACCGGGCCGCCGGGAGCCTGTTGCCCCTGAGACTGTTGAGCCCGCGCCTGCTGCGCCTGCATCTGCTGCATTTGCGCCTGCACTTCGGCGGCATTCTTGAAATCGATCAGCTCAACGTCGAATACCAGTACCGAATGCGCAGGCAATTTCGGGTCAGGCGAAGTCTCGCCATAGCCAAGCGCTGGCGGAATCCAGAAACGGTATTTCGCGCCCTTGTTCATCAGCTTCAGCGCTTCGGAAAAACCGGGCACGACACCGGTTACCGGGAACGGCGCGCGCTCCGCCTGATCGAAGATCGATCCATCACGCAGCGATCCTTTGTAGTTCACCAGCACGACGTCGGCGTCGGTCGGCATTGCGCCCCGGCCTTTGGCCACGACCTGATACTGAAGCCCCGATGGGGTAGTCGTGACGCCGGTGCGCCCCGAATGCCAACTGAGAAACTGTTCGGCGGTGCCGGTGGTCGCAACCACTTTCGCCGTTCCTGCCCAGGCAATGCCGCCAGCAACCAGAACCGCCGCGGCAACTCCGATCCACAGCCGCGTCATCGTGCCCTTTTGGACGGGGCGGAGCGGCACGGCGGTGATTTCAGACATAATGTTTACCGAACGCCGTCGCGCTCGGCGCGCTTGCGCTCGAGCTTGCGGGCGCGACGGACAGCGGCAGCACGTTCGCGCGCACGCTTTTCCGAAGGCTTTTCATAGTGACGACGGAGCTTCATCTCGCGATACACACCCTCGCGCTGCAGCTTCTTTTTCAGCGCCCGCAGCGCCTGGTCGACATTGTTGTCGCGCACGATGATTTGCATAAAAGAGGTCGGCTCCGAATTCACAAAAAAGAATCGCCACGCGCTACAAAGCGGTGGCGTTACGGCGCGGGTAGCAGCCGATTTCGAAAGTTTCAACCCGCCAGTGGCCCCGCCCCCCTCTAAAATGGGGGCGGGGCCGATCAGCGTAACGCTAGATTATGGCATCAGCACGGTGTCGACAACGTGGATCACGCCGTTCGACTGCATGACGTTGGCGATCTTAACCATCGACTTACCACCCTTGGCGTCGGTCAGCATCAGCTTCGAACCCATCATCGAGGCAGTCAGCGGCTCACCCTGCACGGTCGTCAACACGGCCTTGCCCTTGCCGGCCTTGATTGCCTTGGCAATATCGGCGCTTGTCATGCGACCGGCAACGACGTGATACGTCAGGATCGAGGTGAGCGTGCCCTTATTCTCAGGCTTTACCAGCGTGTCGACAGTGCCAGCAGGCAATTTGGCGAACGCAGCGTTGGTTGGCGCGAAAACGGTGAACGGACCCGGACCCGACAGCGTATCAACCAATCCGGCAGCCTTTACGGCAGCGACCAGCGTGGTGTGATCCTTCGAATTAACGGCGTTCTGGACGATGTTCTTGGTCGGATACATCGCGGCACCACCAACCATCGGATTCTTGGCGACGGCGGGAACGGCGACGGCAGTGATCGCCAGTGCGGCGAGGAATGTAAGCTTTTTCATTGAGGCGTCCTTTATTTCCTGAGCGCAGTCGCATCCTTTGTGAAGCGATCTGTCTGCGGAGAGATACGCGCGACGCCGACACATGGATGCAGCGGTCCGGCTCAGACGCTGATTATTTTTCCCGAGGCAATAATCGATCCGGTGGGCAAGCCGGTCGGCGACCCCCCTCGGGTTTCAAGAGTGATAGCAAAAGTCGCGCCGGGATGAACAAACGTCCGGCGCTCCATCGGCACCGAATGGCCCGCAGGTGCCTTAACATCTATAATGCCCATCGAACGCGGCTTGCCGTCCTCGGGAATAATCCAGAGTTCGGCATCGCCGGATCCGGCGTTTAGCGCATTAGGGGCAATCATCATGCGGCCAGTGCTACCGTCATAACCCACCATGACGACCGCGGGGCTATGATCCCCTGACAATGTCGCAACCATCGGTGTCGAGCGCGCAGCTTGTGGAGCCGGGGCGGCAAGTGGCACCGGCAAACGCGTCCCGACAAAAATCATCAATGCCGCCGCAACGCCCGTCGCACCGACCGCCAAAGCACGCCAGCGACGCACGAGAGTGGCACTGTTGTCGTTAACCGGCAACTGGGCTTCGATCCTTGCCCACAGCCGTTCGGGCGGCAGTACTTCGGCTTCCGCAACCAAGGGCGCCAGCTGATCGCGCCACCACGCGATGCGCAGCGACAGCACGGCGTCCGACTGCACGCGCGCCAGTACCGCATCGCTGTCCTGCGCATCAAGCAGTCCCAGTGCAAATTCACCGGCAAGAATGTCGTCGTCGTCGGTCACGCCAGGCATTCGCGCAGTTTCAACAGCGCCCGGCGGACGCGGCTCTTGATCGTGCCAAGCGGCGTACCCGCGCGCTCGGCGATGTCGGCGTAGGTCGACCCATCGAAGAACGCGGTTCGGATCAAAGTTGCATCGCCAGTCGGCAGAACATCGATGCAGGCGAGGATCCGCGCATCGGCCTGCGCGCCGATCAGGCAGGTTTCTGCATCTGGCCGTTCGTCGGCAACATTGTCCGCTGCCTCGATGGGAGCCATGACGCGCCGCCCGCGCGCGCGCAGCCGGTCGATCGCCTTGTTACGGGTGAGCGCAACAAGCCAGGTAATCGGGCTTGCCCGCGCCGGATCGAACGATCCTGCCTTTTGCCACACATTGATAAAAGCGTCTTGCAACGCGTCCTCCGCTTCGTCGGTATCGGGAAATATACGGAGACAGACCCCGTATAGTTTCGCCGACGTCCGCCGATAGACGTCCTGCAGGGCCCCGCGGTCACCCGCGGCAACCCGTTGCAGCGCCGTTACCAGCGCAGCCCGTTCGCCATCCCGAACGATCGAGGCGACCTCTGAGATCAGATGAGTTCAACCGCCATGGCCGTCGCTTCGCCGCCACCGATGCACAGGGCGGCAACACCGCGTTTCAGTCCCCGCGCCTGCAGCGCCGACACCAGCGTCGTCAGGATGCGTGCGCCCGACGCACCAATGGGATGACCGAGCGCGGTGGCACCGCCGTTGACGTTCAGCTTTTCGGCGGGGATGCCCAGTTCCTGCGCCGCGATCATGGCAACGATGGCAAAGGCTTCATTGACTTCGAACAGGTCGACATCGTCGATGGTCCAGCCCGCCTTGGCCAGCAGCTTGCGGATTGCGGGCACCGGTGCGGTGGTGAACTTGGCGGGTTCATGGGCATGCGCGGCATGGGCAACGATGCGGGCAACCGGCGACAACCCCCGCTCCCTGGCCGTCGACTCGCGCGTCAGGACCAGCGCGGCGGCTCCGTCGGAAATCGACGAGGCATTGGCGGCGGTGATCGTGCCATCCTTTGCGAAAGCAGGCTTCAGCGTCGGAATTTTCTCGGGTCGGGCATTGCCGGGCTGCTCGTCGGTGTTGACGATTGTGTTGCCCGATCGACCGGCGACCTCGACGGCCACGATTTCGTCGGCAAAGGCGCCTGAAGCGATTGCGTCTTTCGCGCGACTGAGCGAGCGCAAGGCGAAATCGTCCTGCGCGGCGCGCGTGAACTGGTATTCGCCGGCGGTTTCTTCAGCAAACGATCCCATTGCGCGACCTGGTTCGTAAGCGTCTTCAAGACCGTCAAGAAACATCGAATCCTTGATGACGTCATGCCCCATGCGCGCGCCGCTACGGTGTTTTGCCATCAGGTATGGCGCATTCGACATCGATTCCATGCCGCCGGACACGATATAGTCGGCGCTCCCCGCCAACAGCGCGTCGTGCGCCATGATCGTCGCCTGCATCCCCGACCCGCACATCTTGTTGACGGTCGTCGCCTCCACCGACAGCGGCAACCCGGCACCGAGTGCGGCCTGCCGTGCAGGAGCCTGGCCGAGGCCGCCCGAAAGCACGCAACCCATGAATATCTGGTCGATGTCCGCGCCAGCTATCCCGGCCCGTTCGACCGCCGCCCGGACCGCAGTCGCGCCCAGCGAAGTCGCCGTGACAGATCCCAATACCCCCTGAAAACCGCCCATAGGAGTACGAGCGAAACTGACGATGACGACGGGATCCTGGGTCACTGCATACTTCCTAAATCGTTTCCAGCGTCCTGTCACCGGCATGAACGCGCATCCTGTGCGACGGTTGCGTGGCGAGGGACGGCATGGCCACGGTTTCCATGAATATCCATTCGTTCGTCGCCATCGCATCTGTCAAGCCCAGCACCATATAGCCCCTTTTCGACGTGTCGCACCATTTCAGTTCCGGACTGGCGCGGAGCATCGCTGCGGCAATCACATTCGGGTCGGTGCCCTTGGTTGGCACTTCAAAGCCGTTTGAACAGACCGCATGGCCCGCAAACTCGACGCCCACGCGCGCGTCGCCGTTCCGCAGTTCATAAGCCCAGGCGTTGTGGCTGTCGCCGGACAGTACCACCAGATTGGCGTCGGCGCGTTGCGCTGCTCCCAGCAGGCGCGCCCGTGCTGCGGGATACCCGCCCCAATTGTCGAAGTTGAACGAAAGACCGGCATTGGCCAGCGCGACTCCGGCGGGGACATAGCGTTTGGCCGAAGCCGAAGCATCCGGCGACAGCCAGCTTGCGGCTTCGGCGGGCATGAAAGTTTCGCCGACGATCGTGCCGACGCCGACGACCTGCCACCGCTTGCGCGCAGCGGTGGATGCCCACAGGCCGTGCGCGAGCCAGCTTTCCTGCGTGGTGCCCATCATCGTGGCAGCCGGGTCGCGCCAGGCCCCGGCCTTGAAGGCAGCGAGCGCCGCGGGGGCATCGGGCGACGCCAGCAACGTAGCGCTCGACGGATATTTGCTCCGTGCCAACAGACGCGTGTCGGTGCGAAACAATGTCGCCAGCGTCCCGATGTCATAGGACTTGTACGGCATGTCATCGACCGGCAACCACTCGCGATAGGCCTGAGCCGCGGCCAGTTTGCGCATGGTCCAGTCGCCATCTTCGAGCAAGTGATCGACCGCGCCCCCCTCCCAGGCATCGTCGGCCAGTTCATGATCATCCATCGACAGGATCATCGCATGGCGATTGTGGAGCGCCTGCAACGCGGACTCCATGCGATAGCTGGCATAGCGCAGGCGGTAATCGGCCAGGCTCAGCAATTTTGTCTGCGGCTGAATACGGTCCCAGCGCGGGCTGGCCGCAAGTGTATTACCGACTCGCCGGTTCTCGTACAAATAATCGCCCAGATGCAGCATCACGTCGATGTCGTCACGCGCCGCGGCGTGACCATAAGCATTGAATTCACCAGCGGGCAGGTTCGCGCACGAAAACACGCCGATGCCGAAGTGCCGGACGTGCCCAACCGGCAGCGTTCTGGTCCGGCCGACGGGCGATCTGCTGCTGTCCTGACCGACGAAACGATAATAATAGATGCGCCCCGGTGACAGGCCATCGACGGTGATCTTCGTCGTCCAGTCGCGCCACGGCCCCGTGATCATCTCGCCACCCGAGACGATGCGGGCAAAATCCGGCGTTTCAGAAACCTCGACCCTGACGTGGGCGCTGTCGCCACCGCCAACGAACCGCGTCCACAACAGTACCGAATCGCTCGCCGGTTCGCCGCTTGCCACATTATGGGTAAAGCCGCGCGCGGCAGACAGCATCTGCGCAAACAGCGCGCCGCCGGGCAGCATCAACCCACCCAGGCCAAAGGCGGATGTCGCGATAAGCTGGCGGCGATCAATCCAGATCATGGTGGTCACTCCGTAAACTTGGCCATTGCGCGCCATTGGTGTCGGCATCGTGACAGGCGGTGCTAAACCCGGCCTAAACCCGGTCAGCCTGACTAACCGCCTCGACCGCGCGCAACGCGGCGAGGATGCGCGTCAGGTGATGGAGGTCATGGACCTCAAGGTCGACACGGAAGCTGTGGAAACCCGCATCGCGCGCCTCCAGCTTCAGGTTGAGGATGTTGGCACGGTGCTGGCCGAAAATCCCAGCCATCACGCCCAGCGCGCCGGGCTCGTTCTTCAGCACGACGAGCAGTTGCGCGGCACCGCCGTCCGACCCATCCCCCCACGCCAGGTCGACCCAGTCGGCATCGATGCCGTCGGCCAACTTGGGACAATCGATGGCATGGACCAAGATTGGCTCGTCCTCGCGGCGCAAACCGACGATCCGGTCGCCCGGAACCGGGTGGCAGCAGAGCGCAAGGTCGAAGGCAACGCCGGGGGTTAGCCCCTTCATCGAGATGGCTTCGCGCTGCTGGGGCGCGGCGCGAATGTCGTCGCCCGGTCCCGCGGACCCCGGCATCAGCGCCTCCATGACCTGTGCGTCGGTCAGCGTGCGGCGGGCAATAGCCTCCATCAGCGCGGCTTCGTTGACCAGCTTCAACCGCTTCAGGGCGGCGTCGAGCGCGCCCTTGCCCAATGGCGCCGACAGCCGCAGCACCAGTTCGTCATAGATCTTGCGGCCCAGCGCGATGCTTTCGCCACGCTCCTTGTTGCGTACGAAGCGCCGGATCGCCGCACGCGCTTTGCCGGTAACGGCAAAGTTCAACCACGCGGGCTGCGGCTCCTGCGCCTTTGATTTCAGGATCTGGACCTGGTCGCCGTTTTCGATCTGCGTCCGTAGCGGCACGACGCGACCGTTGATCTTTGCCCCGACGGCCTCGTTGCCCAGCGTGGTATGCACGGCATAGGCAAAGTCGATCGGGGTCGACCCTTTCGGCAACTGCGTCAGTTCACCCTTTGGCGTGAAGGCGAAGATGCGGTCCTGGTACATCGCCATGCGGGTGTGCTCGAGCAATTCCTCGGCGCTGTCGGCATTGTCGAGGATTTCGACAAGGTCACTGATCCACCGTACGGGCACGTCGGGACGCTTCTGGCCCTGCTTGTAAGTCCAATGAGAGGCCAGCCCGTATTCCGCCTGTGCGTGCATTTCGGACGAGCGCAACTGGATTTCGATTCGCATTTTTTCCGAATGAATGACCGCAGTGTGCAGCGACCGATAGCCATTGCGCTTCGGCGTCGAGACATAGTCCTTGAACCGCCCCGGCACCATCGGCCAACGCCGGTGGATGACTCCAAGAGCAAGGTAGCAGGCGTCGGCATCGGGCACGATCGCGCGAAACGCCATCACGTCGGACAATTGTTCGAAGCTGATGTGGCGCTCCGCCATTTTTTTCCAGATTGAATACGGATGTTTCTCGCGGCCAGAGACGTCGGCCTCGATTCCGGCGCGGCTCAGCACCAGTTTCAGCCCCGATCCGATCCGCGCGATCTGGTCGCCCCCGCCCTCATGGAGTTGCTCGAGCCGCTTGGTGATCGACCCATAGGCTTCGGGTTCAAGTTCGCGAAAGGCGAGCGACTGCATTTCGTTCATGAACTCATACATGCCGATACGTTCGGCAAGCGGCGCATAGATATCCATGGTTTCACGGGCGATGCGCCGCCGCTTCTGTTCGTCCGGTATGAAATGCAGCGTCCGCATATTGTGCAGCCGGTCGGCCAGTTTCACGAGCAAAACGCGGATGTCGTCCGACATGGCGAGCAGGAACTTGCGGAGGTTTTCCGCCGCGCGCTCATTCTCGGTCTGCGCCTCGATCTTGCTGAGCTTTGTCACGCCATCGACCAGTCGCGCCACGGCGGGTCCGAATTTGGCGACGATTTCCTCATGCGTGGTCAGCGTATCCTCGATCGTGTCGTGCAAAATCGCGGTCGCTATCGTCTCGTCGTCGAGATGGAGGTCGGTCAGAATACCGGCGACTTCGATCGGGTGACTGAAATAGGGATCGCCCGACGCCCGCTTTTGCGAACCATGCATCTGCATGGAAAAAACATAGGCGCGGTTCAACAGCGCCTCATCGGCGTCGGGGTCGTAGGATTTTACTCGTTCGACAAGTTCGTATTGGCGCAGCACGCCGCCATGATGGAGTGTCCGGTGCGCGATTGGCAAGTCACGAGCCAAATCCTGGTAAAGATAAAGCAATTATTGCCTCACTTCCGGCGCGCACTGAACTTATCAACTATTGAAAACGGCAATGAAACAATATAAGGTCCCCGACCATGGATCTGGTGAAAGAAAACGTTGAGGAGGCCGTTGCGTGCTCCCTGCCAGCGGCACTAGAGGTCGTCGGTGAACGCTGGTCGTTTCTCATCTTGAGAGACGCATTTAACGGGATTCGCCATTTCGAAGAATTCCAGTCGACGATGGGCATTGCGCGCAACATCCTCGCCAATCGTCTTGGCCGACTGGTGACAAACGGCATCTTGTCGCGAAAGTCGATGACGGAGGATCGGCGAAAAATCGAATATTGCTTGACCGACAAGGGCGCGGCGCTGTTACCGGTGGTCGTGTCGCTTCGCCAATGGGCCGAAGAATGGGAAGTCAACGGCCCTTCCACAATCGTCCTTGTCGATGAACTGCACCGACAACCCGTTCGCAAGATCGGGCTGTATTCGGTAGACGGTCGCGAATTATCGTTGCAGGACCTTTGCTGGGCAAGCGCCAAGAACGTTCGTTCGCTTCGCCATCTGCAGGAAGCTCAGGCGGCCTGAGCCCGGTCAGTCGGCGCGGATCGCGATCGACGCCGGAAAGTCCGGGGACGATTGAGCACCACCCGCTTCATTTTGCACAGCTGCTCCACGCACGGGGTTGGCAAGCGCCGCACCGCGCGGGCAATAAGGCGTCATGACTTCTGCACTCCCCCGCGCTGGCACGCCGTTCGTCCTGCTTGACGATGCTCGCGCAGCCGGAGTTGCGGTGCCTGCGCGACTCTATCTCGACCCTGTTCAGGTCGTGACGACGCGCAGATCCAGCGATATTCCAGCAGCATTCGAAGCGGTACGAACGGCAACCGCAGCCGGACTTCATGCCGCCGGGTTCCTGGGATACGAAGCCGGGGCCGCGATCGCCGGGGGCGCTGTGTCCGCCGCGCCCCTTAAAGGACCATTGCTGTGGTTCGGGCTGTTCCGTTCGTTTAGCGAAATAGCTCCCCACGACGTTGCGGGCCTGCTGCCCGACCCTGCCGGAGCATGGCTTTCCATGCCCCTGCCCGACATTGACCGCGCCGAGTACGATGCGGCGATCACGCGGGTCCAGGCGCTGATCGCGGCCGGCGACATCTATCAGGCGAACTTGACCTTCCCGGCCCGGGTCGCGACAGCGGGCCACCCGCTTGCGCTCTATGCTGGCCTGCGCGCCAGAGCTGCCGCGGGGTATGGCGGCATCGTCCATACCGGCAGCGACTGGCTGCTATCCCTCTCTCCGGAGTTGTTCTTTGCCTGTCGCGACGGTCGACTGATGGCGCGCCCGATGAAGGGCACCGCCACCCGCGACACCGATCCTGCGCGTGACCGGACCGCGGTGTCGGAACTGTCATCGGACGAAAAGCAGCGGGCCGAGAATCTGATGATCGTCGACCTGATGCGCAACGACCTGTCGCGGGTCGCCGTGCCGGGCAGTGTCGCAGTACCAACCCTGTTCGCGGTCGAGACCTATCCAACGGTTCACCAGATGACGTCGACGGTGACAGCCGCACTGCTGCCCGACAAGGACGTCATCGACGTGCTCGAAGCGCTGTTTCCCTGTGGCTCGATCACGGGGGCGCCCAAGTTGCGCGCGATGGAGGTCATTGCCGAAGTCGAGCGCGGGCCACGCGGTGCCTATACCGGAAGCATCGGGCGAATCGATGCCGGCGGGCACGAGGCGGCCTTTAACGTCGCCATCCGTACGCTGACACTTGGTCCCGACGGCGCGGTAATGGGCCTTGGTTCGGGCATCGTCGCCGATTCGCGTGCCGGTCCCGAATGGGCGGAATGCCTGGCCAAGGGAGCCTTCGTGGCCAGCACGCGCCGCTTCGACCTGATCGAGACGATGGCGTTCGATCCCCTGACCGGACTGTCGCGTCTCGAAGCGCATCTGCAGCGGATGCAGGCCAGCGCCCTGATTTTCGGATTTGCCTTTGATCGCCATGCCGCGGGCAACGAACTGCAGGCCGCAACCTTCCGCATTCGCGTGCCAAGCCGCGTTCGGCTGTTATTGGCAAGAAGCGGCGCAATGGCGGTGGAGACCCGCGCTCTGGACCCGGACAGTGGGTCGACCGTGTCGGTTGCCATCGCCCCGTTGCCAGTGGACCGCGGCGACTTCCGGCTTGCCCACAAGACCACCGACCGCAACTTCTACGATAAAGCCCGCCGTGCCTGCGGCGCGTTCGAGGTTGTCTTTATCAACGCCGCCGGTTTCCTGACCGAGGGCAGCTTCACCAACATCTTCGTCGCCCGGGGTGATGTCCTCCAAACGCCACCGCTTGATCAGGGCTTGCTCGGGGGTGTCCTGCGCAATGAATTGCTTAACAATGGCCGCGCAACCGAAATCAAACTCCGTCCGGACGATCTGCACAACGGATTTTTCATCGGCAATTCGCTGCGGGGCCTGTTGCCCGCACAGGTGACGGGGCTATAGGCACCCCGAACCCGGGGGATTAGAATGTCAGACCTGTCCGCAGCCATCCAGCGCATCAAACCATCACCGACGCTTGCGATGACCGGGCGCGTTGCCGAACTGAAACGGGCCGGCGTCGACATCATCGGGTTGTCGGCCGGCGAACCCGATTTCGACACGCCCGACTTTGTGAAGGACGCGGCGATCGCGGCCATCCACGCGGGCAAGACCAAATATACCGAGGTCGACGGAATTCCCGAACTGAAGGCCGCCATCGCCACCAAATTCCTGCGCGACAACGGGCTGACCTATGCCACGAACCAAGTCAGCGTGAACGTCGGCGGTAAGCACACATTGTTCAATGCGTTCCTGGCCACGGTCGGCCCGGGTGACGAGGTGATCATCCCCGCGCCTTATTGGGTCAGCTATCCAGACATCGTCGAGTTCGCAGGGGGCACGCCGGTCATCGTCGCGGCAGGCGCGAACCAGAATTACAAGATTTTGCCCGAGCAACTAGACGCAGCAATCACACCCGCGACAAAATGGGTCTTGCTGAATTCGCCATCCAACCCGACCGGGGCGGCCTATTCGGCGGCGGAATTGGGCGCGCTCGGCGAAGTGCTGCTTCGCCATCCCCACGTCTTCATCCTGACCGACGATATGTACGAGCACATCTGGTACGCCGACACGCCGTTCGCGACGATCGTGCAGGTTACCCCGGAATTATACGACCGCACGCTGACGATGAATGGCTGTTCGAAGGCGTATTCGATGACCGGCTGGCGCATCGGCTATGCCGCCGGTCCGATCTGGCTGATCAAGGCAATGGCAAAGCTGCAGTCGCAATCCACGTCGAACCCGTGTTCCATTGCACAATATGCCGCCGTCGCCGCGCTGAACGGCGACCAGTCGTTCCTGACCGAACGCAACGTTGCGTTCCGGGGTCGCCGCGATCTGGTCGTCAGGATGATGAACGACGCACCCGGCCTGCATTGCCCGACCCCCGAAGGTGCGTTCTATGTCTATCCAGACGCCACCGGTTGCATGGGCAAGACGACGCCCAAGGGCAAGCGGATCGAGACCGACAGCGATTTGATCGACTATTTCCTCGACGATGCGCGCGTTGCCGCGGTGAATGGCGAGGCGTTCGGCCTGAGCCCGGCGTTTCGGGTAAGCTACGCCACGTCGGAAGCGATCCTGACCGAAGCCTGCACCCGCATCCAGACGGCCTGCCAGGCGCTGGTTTAACCGCGCGTTGTTCAAAACTTGATGAACCTAACCCGATAATTTTGTTCAGCGGGTGTGAAACCCAGTGCCGCTATCTTGCGTAGCTTGGAACAGATAAAAGGAAACGGCTCATGATCAGCTTCGTAACATCGGCCTTCGTTCAGCGTCTGCTTGGCGGTTTCGCGTTCGGCGCAGCCGCTCTGCTCGTGACGCCCGGCCTGCATCTGTAAATTCGAATTTGAGCGCCTAATTAGATAGTCTGCCGAATTAGAAAGTCAGTCCATGAAATCCTACCTTCTCCCCCTTACGGCGGCGGTCCTCCTCGCGGGGGGCGTCGCCACCCAATTTGCCAGCGCTGCAGCCGAACGGACGTTGCTCGCGCCACTGCCGAAGGTTGATGTGCCTGCCGCTGGACATTCGGCCACCGCCGTGTTCGCCGGTGGTTGTTTTTGGGGCATGGAAGCGGTGTTCAGCCATGTGAAGGGGGTGACATCGGTCGTGTCGGGTTATGCCGGTGGATCGCCGGACAGCGCGAACTACGAGACCGTGAGCAGCGAAACGACCGGCCATGCGGAAGCGATCAGGATCACCTACGACCCCGCCCGCGTCAGTTATGGGACGCTGTTGCGCGTCATGTTTTCTGTGGCGATGAATCCGACCGAACTTAATCGCCAGGGCCCGGACACGGGCACCAGCTATCGGTCGGCCATCTTCCCGCAATCGCCCGATCAAACGCGCGTCGCCCGCGCCTATATCGCGCAATTGTCCGCGTCGAAGGTCTGGGGAGCACCGATCGTTACCAAGCTGGAGAGCGGCGGTTTTTTCGCGGCAGAGGCGCATCATCAAAACTTCGCGGCCTTAAATCCCAATCACGGTTATATCCGCATGTGGGACGCGCCGAAGCTTGTCGCGCTGCAAAAGACTTTCCCGGCGCTATGGTCGGCACGCCCGGTCGGCTGAGCCAGTCAATCTTCGGGGGCGACCGTAACTTTCATCCCGTCCAGAGCTTCCTTGAACGGGATCTGGCAAGACAGGCGGGACCGCTCATTCCGCTGGCCGGATGAATCGAGCAGGTCATTCTCGTCCTCACTCATCGCAGGCAACAGGTCGGCGAAGGCGGGATCGACATAGACGTGACAGGTCGCGCACGAGCAACAACCACCGCACAGTGCCAGCAGTTCATCGATGCCACCGTCCCGAATAACTTCCATGACCGTCAGCCCGGCTGTCCCGTCCAGCTCCTGCACATTTCCATCGAGAGTGGTGACGATCAGCTTGGGCATGTGCGACTTCCTTCGGTATGTGCGATGGCAGGCTATGTCGCGGCAAGCGGCGTGAATCAACCGCTTTGAGGGACACGACTATGGGACTTTCCGTTACCCAGTTGCGCAACAGCCTCGACGCCCTCGCGATCATCGAGCCGCGCTTTGCGACTGCCTTGGCACAGGCGGGTTATCCCGAACCACGCGGCCGCGATACCGGCTATCCGACCTTGTTGCGCACGATCGTTGGCCAGCAGATCAGTTTCAAGGCGGCCGACGCGGTCTGGTCGAAGGTCGCGGCGACCGTTGGCGACATTGAAAATCCGGGCGCAATGGTCGTCATGACCGACGAACAATTGCGCGGTGCCGGGCTGTCCCGCCAGAAGATCGGATATTGTCGCAGCCTGGCCGAACTGATCGTTGCCGGTGATCTCAACCTGGAAAACCTTCCCCAGGATGATGAGGAGGCGATTGCCAAGCTGACCGCTGTCAAGGGTATCGGGCGCTGGTCGGCAGAAGTGTATCTGCTGTTTGCAGAGGGGCGTCCGGACGTCTGGCCCGCAGGCGACCTTGCGGTCCAGGAGTCGGTCGGCCGTATTCTCGGCCACAACTCCCGGCCGAGCGAAAAAACGGTGCGCGAGGTGGCGGAAATCTGGCGACCGCATCGGGGCGCTGCGGCAGTATTTGCGTGGCATCATTACAAGATACCGGTTATTTGATTTTTCAGTCGCACCCGCCGTCGGTTTTACCTAACGGCTTGGCATGCAGATGTTCGAAGCCCATGCACGCGACTTGGCAAGGCTTGCCGACCAGAGTCGCCGGCGCCAGTTGATCCCGCGTATCGGCAAGGATTTGTCATCGAACGATTACCTCGGTCTGGCGAATTCACCCAAGCTCGCCGCCGCTGTTGCCGACGCGCTGGCGCGCGGCGTGCCGATCGGATCGGGTGGGTCGCGGCTGTTGGGCGGCAATCATCCTGAACATGAGGCGCTCGAGCGTGAAGCCACGCTGTTCTTCGGCTGCGAAAGCGCCTTGTTCTTCTCAAGCGGCTATGCGGCCAATGCGGCGTTGCTTTCGACTCTGCCGCAGCGTGGCGACCTGATCCTCTACGACGAACTGGTCCATGCCAGCGCGCATGAGGGGATGCGCCTGGGCCGCGCCGAGTGTCGGTCCGCGCCACACAACGACGTCGATGGGTTCGCCGACATCATCGCCGCGTGGCGCCGTTCTGCCGGCACCGGTCGCGTCTGGATCGCCGTCGAAAGCCTCTACAGCATGGATGGCGACCTTGCCCCGCTTGAACGGTTCAGCGACCTCGCCCGACACCATGACGCCGTGCTTCTGATCGACGATGCTCATGCGACCGGCGTGTTCGGA
>NZ_JANXNX010000016.1 GCF_025353885.1 Sphingomonas sp.
GAACTCGATGGCGCGCTCGCCAAGGCGGACGGGATCGAGTTCCGCCTGCCGTATAATTCGGACCCGATTGCGCGCGAAAAGATCAATCGTGGCGAGATGGAATATTTCGACATGCACCTGAGCCAGGTCGCGCCGATGGCGTGGCAGGGATTCCTCGGACCGCTCGATACGGCCGTCGTAGAAGTAACTGGCATCCGTGCGGACGGGTCGCTGATCCCATCGTCTTCGGTTGGCAATAACAAGACGTGGCTCGACCGCGCGAGCAAGGTGATCCTCGAGGTCAACCGCTGGCAAAACCTGGCGCTGGAGGGGATACACGATATCTACTACGGCACTGCCCTGCCCCCGCATCGCGTGCCGATCCCCCTGGTCCGACCCGACGACCGCATCGGCGAGGCTTATCTGCGCTGCGACCCGGCCAAGATCGTCGCCATCGTTGAAACCGATGCGCCCGACCGCAATCTGCCATTCGCCGCACCCGATGCAGCGGCCCACCGGATCGCCGGGCATCTGATCGAGTTCTTCCGGCATGAAGTCGCAAAGGGCCGCCTTCCCGCTTCGCTGCTGCCGCTGCAATCGGGGGTCGGCAATATCGCCAATGCCGTGTTGAGCGGTCTGGTCAGCGGTCCGTTCGAAGACATGACGTCCTATACCGAGGTCATTCAGGACGGGATGCTGGACCTGCTGGATTCAGGGAAACTGCGGATGGCGTCGGCCACCGCCTTTTCGCTCAGTCCCGAGGCGGCAGCGCGGCTGAACGCGGATATGGCACGATATCGTGACAAGATGATCCTGCGCCCGCAAGAGATCAGCAACCATCCCGAACTGATCCGCCGACTTGGCTGCCTCGCGATGAACGGGCTGATCGAGGCCGACATTTACGGCAATGTGAACTCGACGCACATCATGGGATCGCGGATCCAGAACGGTATTGGCGGATCGGGCGATTTCGCACGCAACGCCTATGTGTCGATCTTCATGACCCCCTCGACGGCCAGAGACGGCAAGATATCGGCCATCGTACCGCAGGCTAGCCATGTCGATCATATTGCGCAGGACGTGCAGGTGCTTGTCACCGAACAGGGGCTCGCCGATTTGCGAGGTTTGAGTCCCAAGCAACGGGCAACCGTGATCATCGAAAATTGTGCCCATCCAGATTACCGACCTGCGTTGGCAGACTATTACCGACGAGCACAGATTGGCTCTTATGGCCAGCAGTCGCCATCGCTGCCGGGCGAAGCATTGTCGTGGCATCAACGCTTTATGGATAGGGGCACGATGAAGACGTGATCTTGGATCGGGTCTGGTGCGTGGCCTCTCCGCCAAAGGCATATCGCTTTCGCTGATTGAGCAACGAACTATCGAAATCGCACTGACTTTCTGTCGGACCTTTGGTTGTTCTGGTTCATCCGGGCTGCGGAGAACCGCCAGCGATATTCGAGGATTGATTAAGCGGGTGTTGTGCTACCCGCAACGTACGCCTCCGGTGAGAGCCGCCTTGCTGGATTGATCTGATATTCGGAGATGGCACCGTGCAAGCGCTGGTGTTTGCACCGGTACTAGAGACGGTGCGATGGGTCAGGTGACGATAATGTCGGGCGTTGAACGCCGGCGGATGTGGACGGAAGAACAGAAGCAGGCGCTGGTGATAGCGGCGTTTCAGCCCGGCGCGAACGTCGCCGAGGTTGCCAGGGATGCCGATGTTCGGCCCAGCCAGATTTATCGCTGGCGTCTGCAGATGTTTGGCGCAGGTAAAGGCTTTGCAGCTGTAGCCGTCCATCCCGAGCCACAGCCGCCGACAGGGCCGGCGATTGTCATGGAGCTGGGCAGCACGATCGTGCGCATATCGGCAGATGCGTCGCCCGACCTGACCGCCGTGGTTTTGCGGTCGCTGCAGCGGTGATTCCAGTCCCGTCGGACGTCCGGATATGGATTGCGACCGGCCATACCGACATGAGGAAGGGCATGCGATCTTTGGCGCTGCAGGTGCAGCAGAGTTTCAGGCGTGACCCGCATGCCGGCGACCTTTACGTCTTCCGCGGTCGTCGCGGCGATCTGTGAACTCCGACGTTGCTCGTATAAATTGCTCTGCCGGATCATTAGCAATCCAGGCGACCAGGATAGGATCAGCTATAATCGTCAGCATGCCGTCTTGCTGTCGATCTTACCGACGTTCATCCACCTCCTCAATAAGGCTTTCAGTAGCAGAATGTCCGGTTTAATCACTAGCAGGAGACCGATCGCTGTGGCGTGGAGCGCCGTGCACCTACGCGGCTCGGGGGATACGTGAGGTGATCGTAGCTGTGGTGAGCGAAGTTGATCGGCCCAACCTGCTGCTTGATACGTTTACTGTCGCCTCAAGTTGCTTCGCCAATGCTTCGATGATTGTCGTCCCGAGCCCGGAACCCAAGGCGCGCTTATTTTCGGTTCCGCCAATGCCGTTGTCTGACACGGTCAGCTGCCACTCGGCTGCGTCTCTTTCGTAAGTCACGAGGACACGGGCACCTGTTTTCCCACTCGGAAACGCATATTTAGTGGCGTTGATAACGAGTTCTGTCACAATCAAGCCCAGGCTTACAGCGGTGGACGATGCGATCATTCCACTGTCCGACACGACCTCTATGTGGATTGGGTTGCTCTCCCCAACGACCGATGAGCCGAGCCCTGCGCAGAGCTTTGCAAGATAGGTCTTGACTTCGATCTGGTCGATGCCCTCTTCGGTATGCAGACATTGCTGGACCGCCGCGACTGAGAGGACGCGCCGGTGCGCATCTCTGAGATGGCCGCGAGTCTCCTCAGACACGACCGCGCGCGCCTTGGCCAGGAGAATGCTCGCAATAATCTGGAGGCTATTCGCAACGCGGTGCTGCATCTCTTCAAACAAAATCTGGTTTTGTCCAAGCAACTCTTCAGTCCGGACAAGCAGTGCAGCCTTTTCGCGCTCGATTGTGCGAGCATCAGTCACGTCACGGAATGCAACCAGGATCGTTGTTTTTGAGCTGTCTTGGTAAACAACCTTGCGCGCGTTCAGCAGCATGATTCGGGGACCGATATCGGGAAAATCGTGCTCAACCTCAAAGTCTGCGATGGCAATTCGGTCGGGAATGACGGTCTCAAGAAGGTTTCGGAGCGCCGGAATGTTCCATTGGCCATCCCCTAGATTGAACAGCAGGCGCGCTTGCGTATGCTCTGGGGCGACCTTGAAGGTTTCGTAGAAGGATCGGCTTGCCGCCAAGACGCAAAACCGCTCGTCGAGTATCAGAAAGGGTTCCGGGATTGTGTTAACGATCGCCAAGGCAAGAACTTGCGCTTCGTCCAGGTTCCGTAAGGGATCAATCATAATATACTTTCGAAAAGAGGAATGATCGTCTGCTATACCGCAGCAGACGTCATACCGATCGCGACGGCCTGGCGTCAGCGCCGTTAGTGAGCAGCGGCCTTGTTTGCATTTACCTCAAGCGCTGCTGCTCTCCGATCTGCTGCGGATCGCATGGCTTTGGCCTGTTCATCGAGTCGGGTGGCTCCAATGTTAGCCTGCTGCTGGATGCTGTCGCCCTGCTTTCGCACAGCAGTAGCCGAGGCATCGCGTGCGTTCTGCGCGGCTCTATCTGCCCGATCGACGGCTCGGCCAATGCGCTCGTTCGGACCGGTGCCGGAATAGGCAGAACCGTTCGCTGCTGCATCAGCTTTGTCCTGCTTCTCGCCAACTTTGGCATTGGGGCCATCGCACCCAGTGAGCACGAGTCCGGCAATGAACAGAATAAAGGCGGCTCTCACAGTCACCGTCCGCCGGTGTCCGCAGTTCCTTATCAGGCGCGGTGACGCGGATTGGGAGTGACGATTCTCGCAAAGCATAGCGGCTCCTTTGCAATCGGCGGGAGCTCTCCAGCGTCTCTCGGCCACCGGCCTGCCGTGCTGGACGGGTGGTAGGTTAACTTACCTTTATTTTGAGAAATGTCACCAATATCTTCAGGCTATCATCACCTTATCAGTCACATGGTTGAACCACGCCTGCAGCTACTACGCCCGATCATTGCCTCACGGGGGGCTGCAATATGTCGACTGGCATTGGTTTGGCCGCTGTCAGGGTCAAGAGCCGCAGAAAATGTCTCTCTAGCTAGTGAATTACACAAGAACGCGCCTGGTACTTTGCAGCTCACGCCGATATCAACGAGGCCAGTTAGTCTAGCTGAATACCATGAAATTGTGCAGTCCTGCAAAAGGATCGTCCAAGTCGTCTGGAATGAACATGATGCTCCTCTTCGGTTTGAGCGTACGCAGTCATCTCGACCGCGAGCCTCGGGTTGCGGTTGCGGGCGTGCCAAGCGTTCTCGGCAGCCGTGGGTACGTCCGCTATAGCGAAGAGGTTACGGCGTGCCGACAGATCAATGATCAAGCCACCCTCTGATCACCGATACAGTGTTCGAATGGCCTCAATGATCACCTGCGGAGTATGGAGCCCCTTATACACCGGCGGAGGCTTTTTATTAAGCTTCAACAGTGTGTAAACTGCTGTCATTGCGCAGCGTACCGAATATTCCACGGTAAACACCACATCGTCGGGTTGTTCGGCAAATTGCCCTATGAATGCCAGATTGGTCGAACCTGCGGGAACCACTTGCGGCCGGTCGCCCGCTTTTCGTACCATGAACTGGCTCACGATATACGGCATAGCGCATGGGATGCAGTTTGAGGCGGCCATGATTGTGTTCTTGTCAGCTTGCGCGAAGTGGAGATGACTGAGCACCTCCTCAAGGATTTCAGCACCGGTGCATTCCGCCATCGTCTTGTTGACATAGTCGCCGGGTCGGTCGTGATAGAGGCCATAGCCCCACCATACCGAAACACCCTCGGGCTGCCCCGGGAAGAACGGCTGGTGGTAGATCGAGATGGTGATGAGCCAGTTCGAATCTTTGAAGGTAATTAGCCCCCCAGTTCCAGCAGGCACGCCGCTGAACTTTTCCATCAACGCGAGAAACAACGGGTCATTGACGGTGACGGTGTACGATATCCACGAGGATTCGGAAATGTTACCATTGAACGCGGCAGGATTGCCGAACAGTGGTCGTCCTTCGGCCAATGTCTCCCACAATCCCCACGCGCCCGAGGTGTTGCTGCGGTCGATCATGGCCGCTTCGTTCATAGATCCGAAGACCTTGCCAGCGGTCATTGAGCCGTTTGTGACGAAGACGAGGTCGGTCGGCCCGATAGCAATACTAGCGGAACCCTCGGCATCATCGGTATCGATTCGGGTGACGGCGATCGCCTCTGTGCCGGATGCAAAGCCAAGATCGTTAACGCGGACGCTAAACCGGAAATCCACCTGCCGATCCTTCAGCCAGCTGACCAACGGCACGGCGAAGCTGTCATATTGGTTGTATAAGCTGCGATAGATATTTTCCTGCGTGTCGATTGTTGAGAAATGGTGAATGAACCGCTGCAAATAACGTTTGAACTCGATCGCACTGTGCCACTTCTCGAATGCGAACAAAGTGCACCATTCAAACCAGAAATTGGTCTGGAAGAAATGTTCGTCGAAACAGTCCGCGATACGTTTTGAATCGAGAAAGCTTTCGGGTTCGGCCATGATCTTTACGAGGTCGATCCGGTCGCGCTCGCTGAATCCCATTTTGGAAAAATCGGGGATTTTGCCCTCGCGATCGACAAGCCGTGTCTTGTTGTACCACGGCCACTTTGCATTGGCCTGGTCGGTTTCTTCCTTGATCGAAATATTCGGAATAGTGAGTGAGGGTATCGATGCCAGCAGGTCAAAGGTACATTCATACTTTGCCTCGAACATCCGACTGCCGCTCATGTAATAGCCATGTTGGGCATCACCATGAGCGTCAAAAGCCCCACCGAATTCGTGACTTTCCTCAAGGATGACGATGTCCTTGCCGGACACTCCACCGTCACGGATCAGGAAGACCGCGCCCGCCAGCGAGGCGATCCCGCTACCGACGAAATAATATTTGCTCATACAGCGCTCGTAAAGTTAAGGACCACACGCGATGGCACGTCGCCGCGCTCGAGACGTTCGAAGACCGTGTTTATCGCCGAAAGCGGTTGTAGCTCGATATCGGCTTTCACCTTGCCATCAGCCGCAAATGCGAGTGCCTCGACCATGTCCTTGCGTGTGCCGACGAATGAACCCCGGATTGTGATGCAATTGGCGACGACATCGAACAGCGGAACCGGAAACTCGCCGGGTGGCAGGCCAACCAGCACGCAGGTGCCGTGCTTACGCGTCATCGCTACGCCCTGATTGAACGCGACCAGCGACGCAGCGGTGATCAGGACCCCGTGCGCGCCGCCGCCTGTTACGGTTCGCACGGTCGCTGCCGGGTCGCCGGTTTTCGCATTGACGATGGCATCCGCGCCCAGCCGCGTGGCATGGGCCAGCTTACCGTCGTCGATATCGATTGCACACACCCGCAGGCCCATCGCCTTGCCGTACTGGATGGCGAGATGGCCGAGGCCACCAGCGCCCGATACCGCGAGCCAATCGCCCGGCTTCGCGCCGGTTTCCTTGATACCCTTATAGGTCGTGACGCCGGCGCAGATCAGCGGTGCGGCTTCCTGCGCGCTGAGCCCGCCAGGAATGTGCGCAACATAATTCGGGTCGGCGATGACATATTCGGCGAAGCCACCGTTACGGGTGTAGCCGCCGAACTGTGCCTCGGCACAAACGGTTTCCCATGCGGACAGGCAATATTCGCAATGACCGCAGGCGGAATAAAGCCACGGCACCCCGACTCTTTCGCCTTCGCTGACGGCGGTCACGCCTTCGCCCAGCGCAACAACGATCCCGATGGCCTCATGCCCTGGCGTGAATGGCAGGGCTGGCTTGACAGGCCAGTCACCCTTGGCCGCGTGAAGGTCGGTGTGACAGACCCCGCAAGCCTCGACCTTGACAAGGATCTGGCCGGGGCCGGCGGTCGGAACTTCGGTTTCGCGCCGCACCAGCGGCTGTCCGAACTGCTCGACGAATGCGGCTTGCATCTTGACCATTACGCTATCCTGAAACTGAGGGAAATTGAGTGTCGGATGATCAAAAGGGCGCGGGGAGATCAGCCGTCCTAACGAGCTTTTTACTGACGAATGCCCGAATGCCCATGTCGCCCAGTTCGCAGCCCATAACCGGACATTTTGGCAATGTGGGTTAGCTGATAATAAGGGAAGTTCCACGGTTCGACGCCAGAGACGATGCCAATCGGGCTGCTCTCCATATTCGCTTCGCCGATGTCGGATTTAGCTCGACCGGCGCTAGAAAACGCTCCGCATTATTGACGAAATAGGTCGGGATTTGCGGATTGGATTCTACCTCGCCCTTGGCCTCGGTAATACGCTTTTCCATTTCCAGCGTCATGATCTTTGCGAATGGATCGACCTGTTCGCGAATAACCGCTGCTGCTTGCGCGACAATAACTGCCCGTTCGGGATATGTATTGTTCTCCCAGATCTGGGCACAGGCCGCGGCGGCAGCCATTTTGCTTTTGAGGTCCGTCTCGGAGATTTTTGCGAATGACTGAATGGTCTGATCGTCGGCGGGGTTAGTGCTTTGATAGGCCATGCTGGGTCCTCCTCTAAAGCTGCCGGGTGATGACCGCATCCGAGATAGGCGCTGACGGCGTTGGGGGCAGAGTCGGAAACTACGCAGACGGGCAATCCCCGACGGTGTCCACAGGCTACCCAACGCGGATCGGCTTCGTTTGTGTGAGTGGAGTTGTATCGTAGTCAAAGGCTGACAAGAGGTTTTAAAAGTGACTGTTCATTACAATTATCGTACACGAATGCAGCCTAGTGATTGATATTGTTGCTCGACTTTGCGACGCTCTATCAGCGGGTGCTTGGTTCGAGCCCTAGTGCGTGCACCATATTTTTGCAGCTGCATCAATGTGTTACCTACACTCGGGCAACGACCGTTTGATGCCTGACCGCTCATAGCCATCCGCAATTCCGCATTTCACAGACCGAAGCATCCTTTGCCCTCCCGACTTTGTTGGATGGCCAAGGGAGAAAGTAAAATGGCCAAGGCCGGGCAGATCGCCAAACGACAGGCATCAAAGATTGAAAGCGCCGATCGCAAGCTCGCGCGGGCCACTGGCGCCAGTCGCGACAGCCACTTCATGAAGGCGCTAGGGTTTGTCAGCGATCTTGCAGATCAGCCGCCGCTGGTCGCACTTTCGGCGCTGACGATCGGAGCCGGGATCGTCACGGGTCGCAAACACCTGGCGCGCGCGGGGGTGCGCATGCTGCTCAGTCACCTTGCCGCCACACAGGTCAAGTCGTTCGTAAAGGGCCGGGTCGACCGGACTCGACCTTTCGTCATGCTCGATGGTGGCCGCTATCACGGCAAAAAGGGCAGGAGCTCGGCCAAAAGCGAAACCAGTTTTCCCTCTGGACATACGGCGGGTGCCGTCGCCGTAGCCCGGGCGGTTGCCCGTGAGTATCCAGAGCACGCCGGGACCGGCTACGCGCTTGCTGCCACCGCAGCGGCGGTGCAGATCCCGCGCGGGACGCATTTCGCTAGCGACATCGTGGCCGGTGCCCTGATCGGGCTAGTCACTGAGGCGCTGGTGACGCTCGTCCTGCCAACGCGCGACAAACTGGACTGAGCCATGGCACTCGGTCCCCGGCTGAAGGTCTATCGCACTCCTATCGGTTTTCACGATGCCTATGTTGCCGCTCCCAGCCAGAAGGCGGCGTTGGAGGCGTGGGGCAGTGACAGTAACCTGTTCGCCCAGAAAACGGCCGAGTTGGTGACCGATGCGGCATTGAGCGCCGAGCCGCTGGCCCATCCGGGAACTGTCATCAAACGATTGCGCGGTACGGTTGCCGAGCAGATCGCTGCGCTTCCGCCCGATGTGACAAGGCCACGTAAAGCTAACGAGGTCGAGCCGATTGACCGTGGTCAGCCGACCCGCGCGGTGAAGACGAGCACAAGAGCAAAGATTCTCGGACGGTCAAAGCCCCGACCCGATCGCGCAGCTTTGATCTCAGCTGAAAAGGCATTGGAATATGCTATGTCGGCTCATGTGACCGAGCAAAAGAAGCTCAAAAATCGGCAAGCTGCCCTGGAACGCGAAAAGCGTGACATGGACCGCAATAATCGCCAGCGAATCGAAACGCTGGAGGACGATCGCGCCAGGGCCGAAGCCGCATATGGCAAGGTGATGAAAGCCTGGCAGCGATAACCGGCAGCGTGGCAGGGAACGCACCGTTCCCCCTTTAGCGCCCCGCCGCCAATCACGGCAGCGGGGCCGGCACCCGATTAGTTGGGCGTCGTCGTAACCGTCGTCGTTGTCTTTTCCGAAACTGCCGGAGCCGTCCGCGTGGTTCGCTTAACCACCCGACGCACCGGCGCGCGTTTTACCGTGCGGGCGGGAGCGACCTGCTTCACCGTTTCGGTCGTTACTGTCGTCGTCGGCGGCGCTGGCGCTGCGATTACCACGGGCGGTGTGGCGCGCGCGGCGGCGGCATCGCTTGCGGCTGCGGCGGCGGATTGCTGGGCGGCGTCGGCGCGTGCGTTGGCCATTGCGGCATCCTGCTGCGCAGCGGCGGCGGTGGCTTCGGTATTGGCCCGTTGCGCGCGCTCGGCATTCATCCGGTTTTTTTGCGCTTCACCAATAGCAAGGTCGGCGGTGGTAGATGCGTGGTTGGCAGCGGCGATGGCCTCTTCCTTGTGCCCACGGGCCAGATTTTCGCGCGCGGCACGGAGCGCGGCCTGGGCTTCGGCCTGCAAACGCGGAACTTCGCCATTCGCGCCAAGCTTGTTCGCGGCATCAATCTTGCCGGTCGCCTCGGCAATCGCTGCACGTGCGCGGTCGGCCTTGCCCTCGGCTAACGCGGGCGTCGTAACCAACAACAATGCCGACAGTGCGGCAGTGCGGAATAACGGGTTTGGGCGACTCATAGTTACATCTCCATAACGTTTCTGGTGTCGGCTAAACCCGTATCGGCGGACGAGGTTCCGGATTGCGGCGTGCTGGCATCCGGTGTTGCCCCGTGGCACCGACAAACCTTCGCTTGCGACGCCCTTCGGTTAGGATATGAAACCGCAATGACTGTTCTCTCCCCCCTGTTCGACAAGCTCCGGCTTCCCATCATCGCGGCCCCGTTGTTCATCGTGTCGGGGCCGGACCTGGTCATCGCCCAGTGCAAGGCGGGCATCGTCGGTTCGTTTCCGGCGCTGAATGCGCGGCCGGCGGGGGTTCTGGACGAATGGCTGCACCGCATTACCGAGGAACTGGCGGCGCACAATCGCGCGCATCCCGACCGTCCGGCGGCACCCTATGCGGTCAATCAGATTGTCCATAAATCGAACGATCGTCTGGAAACCGACCTGATGGTCTGCGCCAAATGGCAGGTGCCGATTACGATCACCTCTCTGGGTGCGCGTGAGGAATTGAACACGGCAGTCCATGGCTGGGGCGGCATCGTGCTGCACGACATCATCAACGATAAATTTGCGCGCAAGGCTGTCGACAAGGGGGCCGATGGCCTAATTGCGGTCGCGGCGGGTGCCGGTGGCCATGCCGGGGTCCAGTCACCCTTTGCGCTCGTCTCCGAAATCCGCGAATGGTTCGACGGGCCGCTCGCCTTGTCGGGAGCCATTGCCAATGGCCGGTCGGTGCTGGCGGCACAGGCGGTGGGCGCGGACTTCGCCTATATCGGTTCGGCCTTCATCGCCACGACCGAGGCCAATGCCGAGGACGACTATAAGCAGGGCATTGTCGACGGCCACGCGGCCGATATCGTTTATTCCAGCCTGTTTACCGGTGTTTCGGGCAATTATTTGCGCGAATCGATCGAACGCGCAGGGCTTGACCCAGACAATTTGCCCGAGGGCGATTACAAGACGATGGACTTCGGGGCGTCGGCCAACACATCAAAGAAGGCGTGGCGCGACATCTGGGGGTCAGGCCAGGGCATCGGGTCGGTCACCGTCGTCGAAAGCGTCGCTGATCGCGTGGATCGTCTGGAGCGTGAATATCGGGCGGCGAAGGTGGAACTGGACGCGAAATACCGGGCCTAGGCCGGCCTAGCTAAGCCGGGGTAGCGCGGGTTTCCCTGTCCTACACCGGGTGGTTCATGCTTGAAACGAGGCTTGCTCTTTCAACCGTGAACCGCCCTCTTCCCGCGCACGTTCGATAATTTCCTACCCGCGACACAAACGATCCCATCCACTGCGATTTCTGTGACTCTAAAGGTCAGATCATGGCCATTCCGCCATTCACATGGATGGTCTGCCCGGTCACATATCCGGCATCGCGGCTTGCCAGATAGACGACGGCGGCGGCGACATCGGCCCCCTCGCCCAGTTTCCCGGCGGGGATGCGCGTCGTCAGCGCTGCCTTTTGCGCCTCGGGCAAGGCATCGGTCATGGCCGAAGTGATAAATCCCGGTGCGACGCAATTGACCGTGATGTTGCGGCTCGCCAGTTCCTGCGCCAGCGCCTTCGACATCGCGGTCAGGCCCCCCTTCGACGCCGCATAATTGGCCTGGCCCGGATTACCGGTCGCTCCGACCACGCTGGTAATCGAGACGATCCGTCCGAAGCGTGCCTTCATCATCGGCTTCGACGCCGCCCGGATAAGCCGAAACGCGGCTTCCAGGTTGACCCGAAGCACCGTGTCCCACTCCTCGTCCTTCATTCGCATGACCAGATTGTCGCGAGTGACGCCGGCATTGTTGACCAATATGTCCAGCCGCCCGCCCAGCGCCTCGACCGCGCGCGGGACCAGCCCGTCGACTTGCGCCGCGTCCGACAGGTCGCACGGCACAATCACGGCTCCCGCAATTTCGGCTGCCACGGCCGTCAGCGCTTCCTCGCGCGTGCCCGACAGTGCCACCGTCGCGCCCCGCTCTGCCAGCGCCTTGGCCACGGCGGAACCGATCCCGCCCGAAGCGCCGGTTACCAGCGCCGTCATGCCTGTCAGGTCGAACATCTTTATCTCCAGGGTCAAAGTGTGGCCAGCAACGCTTCGATGTCGTTCATCGTTACGATGCTCGTCGTTTTCATGTCGGGTGATATGCGGCGGACCATCGGGCCGAGCACCTTGCCGCCGAATTCGACGATTTCGGTAACGCCGGCATCCCACATCGCCTCGACGCTTTCACGCCAGCGGACCGTGCCGGTGACCTGCTGGACCAGCAGGTCGCGGATCATGTTCGGGTCGGACACCTGCGCCGCCGTCACATTGGCAAAGACCGGCACCAGAGGCGACTGGATCCGCGCGGTGGCCAGGGCTTTGGCCATGACGTCGGCTGCGGGCGCCATCAGCGCGCAGTGGAACGGTGCCGACACCGGCAGCAACATCGCCCGCTTGGCCCCCTTTTCCTTTGCAATTTCAATGGCGCGATCGACGGCATCGCTATGGCCCGACACCACGACCTGCCCGCCGCCATTGTCGTTTGCCGCTTCGCAGACTTCGCCCTGCGCGGCTTCTTCGGCAACCGCTCTGGCCGTTTCGAAATCGAGGCCGAGCAGCACCGCCATCGCACCCTCGCCCACCGGCACCGCCGTCTGCATCGCCTGGCCGCGCGTTTTCAGCAGCCGCGCCGTGGTTGGCAGATCGATGGCTTCGGCGGCACACAGCGCAGTATATTCGCCCAGCGAATGCCCGGCGACGAACGACGCCTTGTCCGACAGCTTGGTGTTGCCCTCCCGCTCCAGCACCCGCAGCGTCGCCATCGCGTTCGCCATGATCGCGGGCTGGGCGTTCTCGGTCAGCGTCAGGTCGCGCTCGAAACCCTCGGTCATCAGGCGATACAGGTGCTGGTCGAGCGCATCGTCGACTTCCTGGAACACCGCCCGGGCAATCGGGCTGGCCTCCGCAAGCGCCTTGCCCATGCCGATCGACTGGCTCCCTTGGCCAGGAAATATAAACGCCTTCATACCGCACTCCTCTTTCCGGTTCGTTAGGCAGGCGGCACCGCCTTGCCAAGTCCGGGCGTTTCCTCCATAGGCCCGCCTCTCAAGAAAGCCGGAGGGTCGGGACGCATGGTGCGCCCGGCAGCGATCGGTCAGGAACAAGGACGATCAAGCATGGCTCTTTACGAGCATGTGTTTCTCGCGCGTCAGGATCTGGCTCAAGCCCAGGTCGATACGCTGGCAGAAACCGCTACTAAAATCATCGAGGACAATGGTGGCAAGGTCATCAAGACCGAAACGTGGGGCCTGCGTTCGCTGGCTTACCGGATCGCGAAGAACCGCAAGGCGCATTATGTCATGCTCGAATTCGACGCACCGACCAACGTGCCGATCGAGCTGGAACGCCAAACTCAGATTAACGAAGACGTGCTGCGTTACATGACGCTGCGGGTCGACGAGCATGAGGCTGGCCCGTCGGCCATGATGCGTCGCTCCGAACGTTCGGAGCGGAGCGATCGTGGTGACCGCGGCGACCGTGGTGATCGTCCCCGTCGCGATCGTGATGATCGTCCCCGTGAAGACCGGCCCCGTCGCGACGACGCTGAAGCCGCTTAAGGATATTTGATATGGCCCGCCCATTTTTCCGCCGCCGCAAAAGCTGCCCTTTCTCCGCCAAGGACGCCCCACGGATAGACTATAAGGATGTCCGGTTGCTTCAGGGCTTCGTGTCCGAGCGTGGCAAGATCGTGCCTTCGCGCATCACCGCCGTCAGTGCCCCAAAACAGCGCGAACTCGCCCAGGCGATCAAGCGTGCGCGGCACATCGGTCTCCTTCCCTATATCGTTAAGTAAGGGCGCATTCGATGGAAGTGATCCTGCTCGAGCGCGTTGAGAAGCTTGGTTCGATTGGTGACGTTGTCACCGTGAAAAACGGTTTCGCACGCAATTTCCTCCTCCCGAATAAAAAGGCGCTGCGGTCGAACGCTGCCAACCTGAAACTATTCGAAGCAAACAAGGCACGCATTGTCGCCGAAAACGACACCCGTCGTGGCGAAGCCGAAACGGCGGCCGAGACGGTCAATGGCGCGTCGGTTACGCTTATCCGTCAGGCATCGAACACCGGCCAGCTTTACGGCTCCGTCGCGGTGCGTGACATTGTCGAGGCGCTGGAGCTTGAAGGCCATAAGGTCGGCAAGAACCAGGTTGTCCTCGACAAGCCGATCAAGGCGATTGGCCTGTACGACGTCCGCGTCCAACTGCATCCCGAGGTCGCAGTGACGATCAAGGTCAACGTGGCCCGCAGCCCCGAAGAAGCGGAGCTTCAGGCTCAGGGCGTTGTTGTCATGGCATCGATGTTCGAGAAGGACGAAGCTGGCTTCACCGAAGATTACGATCCCAACGCCGAACCCGGCGAGATCGTTTCGGATGCTGACGAAGCTCCAGCGACCGAAGCCTAATAGCTTTGATCTGCTAAAACGAAAAGGCCCGGTGGAGCGATCCACCGGGCCTTTTCGTTGTTTGGGGTGAATAGTGGGACAAGGTCCGTTTGTGGTGAAAAGAGGACGGACGAATTTGGGATCGTCGTATAAAAATGCCCCCATTGCGACGGCGGATATGGGCATGACGACAAACCCTTAAGACGGGGTTGTCGGACACTTTCTCAAGGCGACAGGGTTGCCGTACATTCAGGCCGGACTTATACCTAAAGAGACCGTTTTTGCAGTCTCTGCCGAGGGGAGGTGGCGACAAACATGTGTTTGACGTCATCTGTGGCTTGCAAGGAGATTCATCGTAGTTGCGCGTCGCTCGCTCGTCGGCCGAGCCAACGTGCTGCAATCGCGGCACCGACGATCGCTGTCGCCATATCCTTTTGCGCGTCCCACGCGTCACCCTGCTGGCCGTTATAATCGTCGGCCATTCCCGGCGCGAGGATGACGGTCAGCAGCCATTCAAAGATTTCGTACAGAGCGCTTACCGCGCCGACGAACAAGAATGCTGTCCATAAGCTGGCCCGCCATCCCATTCGGGAATACCGTCGCATCGCCTCAGCGAAAGGGAGCACCCACAGCAATCCGAAGGTCAAATGCACCAAGCGATCATACCCATTGCGAGCAAGCCCGAATGCTCCGCTAATCGTGTGACCAGTGAGCAACTGCGCCCATTCGTCATAGGGCACGTTCGAATAAGTGTAGCGCCCGCCGAGGGTGTGCAGCAGCCAGAAAAGCAGCAACGCTCCCACTGCCTTGTTAGACAAGGGCCAACGAGCAAGCAGTATCGGCGCGGCGAGGATAAGCAGCACCGTTGGCACATGCTGGAGCGGCGCAATTTCCGGATAAGGTTGGCGGATATTGGCCAAAACCACGGCAAACGCGAGTATAAGTAGGGCTGCGAGCTGCCGTCCGGAAAGCCTGTGCCAAGCATTGAAGTAACTGGTCATTCGAATGCGATGGCAGCGCGACTCCATCAAGGAAAGTAGTTTGGAAACTAGACGTCACTTTACCAGTTGGTGCAGTGCACCCCTTACGTGTCGGTGGCCTCATTTGGCTGGCGACAAACAGGTGTTCCCATTAAGCTCGGCAAACGACTTACAAGCGTTGCGATTCAATCTAATTTCTGATTTTTGGCGAAAACAGTCGTTACCGCTCAATACCCCATCAGCTTCAGAACTTCGCTTCGGCTCCGCGGGTCCTCCAGAAAACATCCCAGCAACCGGCTCGTCGTCATGGACACACCCGGCGTGCGAACGCCGCGCCCCGTCATGCAACCATGCGTCGCCTCGATCACCACCGCGACCCCCTGCGGATGCAGATTGTCCCAGATTGACTGCGCGACCTGCGCCGTCAGTCGCTCCTGAACCTGCAGCCTGCGGGCATAGCCATATAATACGCGCGCCAGTTTTGAGATGCCGACAACCCGATCCTGCGGCATATAGGCGATCGAAGCCTTGCCGACGATCGGTGCCATATGGTGTTCGCAATGCGACTGGAATGGGATGTCTTTCAACAGGACCAGTTCGTTGTAACCTCCAACTTCTTCGAAGGTACGCGACAGGTGATAGCCTGGGTCTTCGTTGTAACCCTCGCAATATTCCTTCCACGCCCGCGCGACGCGTTTAGGCGTATCAAGCAAGCCTTCGCGATCCGGGTCGTCCCCCGCCCAGGAGATCAGCGTCCGGATCGCATCCTCGACATGCTGCGGAACCGGCAGTTTTGGCACGGGCGTGTTGGTAGAGGCCGTCATGTTTTCCATGAAAGCCGACTAAGGTCCCCCATTTCATTTGGCCATAGGCAAAAATGGCTCACTGGAACGGGATGGGTGGAAAGGCAAAATTCCGAACCGGGCATTGACGACGGAGCCGGGTCCACGCAAGCCTGCGGCGCAAAGCACGAACGCCATCGGTTGATCGGGCGACCGGACAGGGGAATAATTCATGCGGGACGTTAATCCGCTGGGCTTATCGCTGATAGCAATGCTGGTCACGGCACCGGCGGTGGCGCAAATCCCTGCCTCTATGCCGGATGGAGCCGGACAAGGCCTAGGTCAGGGCGAAATAATCGTTACCGCGACCAAACGCGAACAGTCACTCCAGGACGTGCCAATATCGGTATCTGTCACCGACGCAGAGGTTGTCGATCGCACCCATGTTCGCGATCTTATCGACCTTCAGGCCCTCGTGCCGTCGCTGATCGTCGCGCAGTTCCAAAATGTCGGGCAGACCAATTTCATCATTCGTGGCTTCGGCAACGGCAATGGCAATGATGGTATCGAAAGTTCGGTCGGGGTTTTTATCGACGGTGTTTACCGGTCGCGCTCGTCGGCAGCGCTTGACGACCTGCCCGAAATCGAGCGGATCGAAGTCCTGCGTGGTCCGCAGTCCACCCTGTTCGGCAAAAACGTGTCGGCCGGAGCGATCAACATCGTCACGCGCAAGCCGCAGTTCGAATGGGGCGGCACGGCAGAAATCAGCATCGGCAATTACGGCCTCATCAACCCGCAGGCGTCAATCACCGGGCCGCTGAGCAAACAGATTGCTTTCCGCATCGCCGGGAATGTGAACGAGCGCGACGGTTACTTCACCAATGTCACTACTGCACAGGACGCCAATAATCGCAACCGGCGGTCGCTGCGTGCCGACGTGCTGTGGCAACCGGTCAGCGATTTTTCACTGCGCGTGATCGGCGACTACAGCATCATAAAGGAACGGTGTTGCGGCGCGCAAACGATCTTCAACGGACCTGCGACGGGAGCAATCGCAGCGCTCGGCTTTCAGGTCAGCGACCCGTCGCGAATCTTTGACCGCCAACTGGTCTATAACAGCGGCGTCGACAACCGCGTCGTCAACAAGGGCATGTCCGCGCAAGCCGACCTGGACCTGGGGTTTGCGCGCCTGACGTCGATCACGGCGTATCGCGCGCAGCAGAACAACGCGACACTCGACGTCGATTTCACCGGCGCGGATATCGCCAGCCAGGCGATGCGGTCGAGTAGTCGCGACATCACGCAGGAGTTTCGCCTGGCGTCGAGCGGCACCAGGCGGCTGAACTGGCTGGTCGGCGGGTTCTATCAGGATGAGCATCTGAATACCGGTCGCGACATTCGCTACGGTCGCCATGCACGCTCATATATCAATGCGATTACTGGCAATTTGATTACGGCGCTTGAATCGCTGCAACAGGCGGTCGGCCTGCCGGTCGTGCCCAACGGCACCTACTTTCAGCCGGGCCAAGGCATCTCTGACTTCTACACGCAGCGGCAGCAATCCTATTCGCTGTTCGGTCAGGCGGACTACAAGATCGCCGACCGGCTGACGCTGACCGGAGGGTTCGCCTATCTGAATGATTACAAGGTGGCACGGTCGCACGTCTTCCTGACCGATGCGTTTTCCGCGCTCGACCTTGCCAACGCGCCCGGTCTTGCGTTCGTGCCGACGGCGGTCGCTGCTGCCAATCCTGCACTGGCACCATTGGTCGGCTGTCTGGCGGCACAGGGCTATGCCTTCGGTCCGACGCTTCCGGGCAATCTGTTCGATGCGTCGCTCGGTGCGAGCCTGCCATTTGCAGGGCCGTCAGCGTGTCAGCCCGGCACGGGTGGTCCAGCAGCCGGCGCCAATCCGTTCGCGCTGGACGCCGCACAGTTTTTCTATGGAAATGCTGCTGGCCATGCGCCGGTGAACTTTCCGAACAGCAGCGAATCAGGCGTCTTGAATGGCGACCGGGTGACCTATGCGGCGCGGGCTGCTTATGACTTTGGTTTCCTCAACGCCTACATCAGCTATTCAACGGGTTGGAAGGCGGGCGCGTTCAACCTGTCCTCTGACAGCCGCCCCGCGCAGAATGGCGTCGGTCGATCGGTCGCGCCTGAAAAAGTATCGGTCTATGAATTCGGACTGAAAGCTAGGTTCCGCAATGGCTACGCCAATCTGGCGATCTTCAAGCAGGCGATCCGGGGGTTCCAGAGCAACCCGTTCAACGGAACCGGGTATGACCTGATCAATGCGGGCAAGGAATCGGTGCGGGGGTTCGAGGTCGACGCAGCCTATCGTCCCTTGCCATGGCTGGCGCTGACGGGATCGGCTACCTACCTCGATCCCAAATATGACTCTTTTGGCGCCGCCGCGTGCGTGAACTATGATCCAGGCAATTGCACAACGGATCCGGTGACCCGGCGCAGCACGCGCAACCTGACGGGGCGGCGTCCTGCAGGAATTCCCACGTGGACCGCCGCTACCTCGGCCACGATCAGTCATGATTTCGGCGACGGCGTGAGCGGCTATCTGCGAGGCGACTATTATTACGTAGCCAACACGCAATTATCGGAGACGACCCCGCCAGATTTGTCGACCTATGGCGTCAACAACGTCAACGCGAGCGTCGGTCTGACCAGCACGCGGAGTGGTCTGGAGGCGATGATCTGGGTCCGGAACTTCACCAGCAACAATTACCTCGTCTCGACCTTTCCCACCGCGATACAGATGGGCAGCTACAGCGGCTATCCCAATCAGCCCCGCACCTATGGCATGACGTTGCGCCAGAATTTCTAGCCGTGTCGTTGAGCCTATGGGTTCATCTGATCCATCACGCCTTGCGCCATGTTCCCGGTTCAAGTCCATCGAGCGTCCAGTCACCAATGCGCCACCGGACCAGCCTGAGTGTCGGAAAGCCGATCGCGGCGGTCATCCGCCTGACCTGCCGGTTGCGCCCTTCCCGGATCGTCAGGCTGATCCAGCAATCGGGCACGCTCTTGCGAAACCGCACCGGGGGATCGCGCGGCCGAAGCGCGGGCGGTGCGATACGTGCGATCTCGGCGGGAAGCGTGGGCCCATCCTTCAGGACGACGCCCTGTCGCAGCTTGGCGATGCTCGCCTCGTCTGGCTCCCCCTCGACCTGCACGAGATAGGTCTTGGGGATCTTAAACCTGGGATCGGCGATGCGTGCCTGTTCGCCACCGTCGGCGGTCAGCAGCAGCAACCCCTCACTATCGAGGTCGAGCCGACCCGCCGGATAGACGCCGGGCACATCAATGAAGTTCGACAGTGTCATGCGGGTCGTGGCGGTCCCGCGATCGGTAAACTGCGACAGGACACCATAGGGTTTGTTAAACAGGATCACACTTCAGTCCGCCTCGAACGCCATGCTGCCCCGGTTGACAAGCCCGGTCAGCAGCGCCAGCGCCGCGTGGGATTGCAGCAGTGCGGCGTCCATAATGATCGCACCCTGCCCGCAGATCCGCTGGGCCAGCGCGATCAAGTCCCCCCGGCAGTCGATGCATTCGCCATCGACGAACAATAACAGCAGGTCGTCGGTCTGCCGGACGAAAGAGAAGCGACTTGCCGGGTTGCGACACAGCACGGCACGATCGGCAAATGCTGCTGATGTGACAACCGTCTCGGGCGTCCAGTCGATCTCCGGGTTTTTGGGCGCGCTGTTATAACTGCCAAACCACCGCGCGAAAGCCAGGGGATCGGCCAGTCGTTCGGTGACCATGGCCTGCAGCCGCGTTAGCGCAGCGACGGAAATTTCTCCCGGATTTTCCTGCGCGGTTAGCTCCGGGTCCCGGTAGCGGTCGTCCTCGGTCATTTCCGAAAGTAGGTGATCGCACCAGTGGGCGACCAGCTCGCCGCGGACGGGGGCGCGGAAGCCGACCGAATATGTCATGCAGTCATCACCGATCGCAACGCCGTTGTGGGCAACGCCGGGCGGCACGTACAGGATGTCGCCGGGGTCCAGCACCCATTCGTCGGTAGCCTCGAACGCGGCAAGCAAGCGCAGATCGTCATGCGGCAGCAATTCGGTCTCGGAATCGCACCGCGCCCCGACCTGCCACCGACGCTGGCCCAGCCCCTGAACCAGGAACACGTCATACTGGTCGAAATGCGGTCCCACGCCGCCCTTGTCCGATGCATAGCTGACCATCACGTCGTCGATCCGCCAGTTGGGCACGAACCGAAATGGATCGATCAACGCGGCAACCTCGGGCACATAATGATCGACCGCCTGCACCAGCAGCGTCCATGGTTTTTTGCCTGGTTTGCCAAAACGGGCTTCGGCAAACGGGCCATGCTCGACTTTCCAAGTTTCGCGTTTGGTCGTGACGATCCGCGATTCGACGTCGGCCTCGCATGCCAGCCCAGCCAGTTCGTCGGGATCGAGCGGATTTTCCCATGCCGCCCATGGGTTTCTGATCAGCAGCGGCTTTTTCTGCCAGTATTCGGTCAGGAAAAGCGCGGTATCGAAATCGCGGAATTGCATTGTCATTCGCCCAATGATGTCGGTCATTTAACCGGAACAGGCTGGCCGACTAGCGCACCGGTGGCCGTTTGTCAGGCGAGCACGACTGCGGCGACTATGCTCACCCACGGCGTCTCCGATCAAGAGCAGGGTCGGGTCGTCATCGCCAATCGTCCAAACCAGAAAGGGGAGCGAGGCAAGTGTGCCCCGGATCAGCCGTTCGGATTGGAGCGAAACATTGACGGCAACGACAACGGGCGTGTCGGGTCGGCGTCCCCCGTCAATCAGTCTCTGTGCTATCTCGCGGGCGGCGGCGCGGCCCATGTAAACGGCCAGCGTCGCGTTGGTCATGGCCAGCGAGGCCCAATCGAGATCGAGCGTCGCGCCTGCCCGCGCATGGGCCGTCACAAAGATCAAGCTCTGCGCCATGCCCCGTAGCGTCGTCGAAACGCCTGCCGAAGCGGATGCCGCGCTGGCGGCGGTGATCCCGGGGCAGATTTTCACGACGATGCCATGTGATTGCAAATACGCTATTTCCTCTGCGGCGCGCCCGAATATGCCGGGATCGCCGCCCTTCAGGCGAACGACGCGTTTGTCCGCCAGCGCCGCCGTCAGCAGCAGTTCGTTGATGCTTGCCTGATCCTTCGAATGCCGACCGGAACGCTTGCCCACGGCGACGCGCTCGGTCGTCGCAGGGATCAAGGCCAGCACGCCCTGCCCGACCAGCGCGTCGAAGAAAACAATGTCGGCCTCAGACAACAAGCGCTCCGCCTTGCGGGTCAGCAGATCGGGATCACCCGGACCCGCGCCGACCAGCCAGACCTCTCCAAAGCCGATAAATCCATCAGCCATGTGCGTTTACCTCCGTCAGCGCGAGAAGCTGCGCGATTGCCGGGCGACAGGAACCGCAGTTGGTGCCGGCATTGATCGCCTTGCCGACCGCCTCCACCGACGTGAGGGTCTGCGCGACGATAGCGTCGATGATGGTCGTCATCCCGATATCGAAACAGACGCAGACGATCGCGCCACGGTCCGGCGCTGGCTGTGCCGGACGCCCGGCAAGTATTTCCACCATCGATACGCTGCTATCGTCGAGTTGCGCGGCGAGCCACTCGCGTGGCGGCAGTCCGCCGTGGCGCGAAACGAACAATGCCGCCTGTAACTTGCCACCGTTGATCACGGCGGAACGCACGATGCCGCGCCTGGCATCAATCATTTCGGCTCGATCTCCCTCTGGGAGCAATGCCGTGAGCGGTCCGGGATCACCGTCGATCGCAAATTCCATCACCCAACCGTGGGTCGATCGGATACGCGTCCAATAGTTGCAGTCGGGCGAGACGGGTCGATGTCGCGACACCAGAAAGCCCGTCCATTCGGGAACGTAGGGCGCAATCTTTGCGGGGGTATTCTTGAAACCGGGCTGGCCCGAGACGGGGTCGCGGTCTTGCCCGGGCAACAGGCCCGCCCGGCCGCCACCGCTCGTCTGGTCGGTCCAGTGGATCGGTACGAATAGGTCACTGCGACGCTGCCCGGAACTGCTGAGGACCCGAAAGATACTCTTGCCATGCGGTGTCTCGACGAGCGCCAATCCACCTTCAACCAGTCTGGCACGCGACATCGTGTCGGGATGCACTTCGACAAGCGGTTCGCGGCGGTGCTGCGACAGTTTCGGCGAAAGGCCGGTGCGGGTCATCGTATGCCACTGATCGCGATAGCGCCCGGTATTCAGACGAAGCGGATAATGACGGCTATTGTCGGCGCGCCTGGCATAGGTAATCGCGACGAGATTTGCCCTGCCGTTTTGGGTCGCAAACCGCCCCGCTGAAAAGGGCGATGCTCCACCCCATTGAACGGGCTCCATCGCTTCGTATTCGGTGTCACTGATTTCCGCTGCGTTAGAAATATCCAGCAGACGCTGGCCGCCGTTTTCAAAGCCGGTCTGTGCAGCAAACTCACGAAAGATTGTCGCTGCGTTGGGATAATCAAACTCCCGACTCCAGCCCATTCTCCTGCCGACCTCCGAGATAATCCACCAGTCGGCTTTTGCTTCGCCCGGAGCGGCCAGAAACCCCCGCTGGCGGGAAATGCGGCGTTCCGAATTGGTAACGGTGCCGTCCTTTTCGCCCCAGCCCAAGGCGGGCAATCGCACCTGTGCATAGGCCCCGGTGTCGGTGTCGGCGATGCAATCGGAAACCACGACAAACGGGCAATTGGCCAGTCCGATCCGTCCCATATTGGCGTCGGGCATTGATACGGCGGGGTTGGTCGCCATGATCCAGACGGCTTTGATTTTGCCGGCCGCCATCGCTGCGAACAGATCGACGGCTTTCAGGCCGGGCGCTGTGCAGATCGTTGGCGACTGCCAGAACCGTTGGGCACGGTCGCACTCTTCGGGAGAAAAACCCATATGAACAGCGAGCATCGAGGCGAGGCCACCGACCTCGCGCCCGCCCATTGCGTTGGGCTGGCCGGTGATGCTGAACGGGCCGGTTCCGGGTTTGCCGATGCGACCCGTTGCCAGATGGACGTTGATGATCGCATTGGCCTTGTCGGTGCCGCTGGTCGACTGGTTCACGCCCTGACTGAACAAGGTGACGGTTTTCGGGTTGTTTGCGAACAGGTCGTAAAACTGCTGCAGCTGTCGCTCTGAGATATCGCAGGTCGCAGCAACGTCCTCACTGCCGAGGCTCTGCCAGAAATCCGGACCCACTTTGACGTGTTCACCGACATAGCGACCGTCGATCCGCCAGGTGCTGCGCATTTCCTTCATTAAACCGTTGAACAGGCACACGTCGGTATCGGGAGCGATCGCCAGGTGAAGGTCGGCGCAATCTGCGGTTTCGGTGCGGCGCGGGTCGATGACAACCAGCTTGGTCCCGCGTGCTGCGCGCGCGGCTTCGATCTGCTGCCACACGACTGGGTGACACCATGCCGTGTTCGACCCGACAAGGATGATCAAGTCGGCTTCGTCGAGGTCGGAATAGCTGCACGGCACGACATCTTCACCGAAGGCGCGAACATGGGCGGATACGGCACTCGACATGCACAACCGCGAGTTGGTATCGATATTGGCGCTGCCGATGAAACCTTTCATCAGCTTGTTGGCGACGTAATAGTCTTCGGTCAGCAATTGGCCCGAGACGTAGAACGCGACGCTGTCGGGACCTTGTTCGGCGATGATTTCAGCGAAACGACTGGCGACGAGGTCGAGCGCCTCATCCCAGCCGACTTGCCTGGTCCCGATCATCGGATGGAGCAGGCGACCCTCCAGCCCAATCGTTTCGCCAAGATGAGTGCCCTTCGAACAGAGTTTTCCGAAATTGGCCGGATGCTCCTTGTCGCCGGTGATCGTCGCCCTCCGGTCAGCCGTTTGCGTCGCCACGATCCCGCAGCCGACTCCACAATAGGCGCAGGTCGTTCGGATAGGCTTCAAACGACGCTGGCCAAGGCTTCGGCCCGCCCGATCAGGATGCGACCGCCATCGATCTTGACGGGGATGACGGGCACGCAGCCGTCGTCCTCTCCCAAGGCCTTGCCGGTGATCAGCGATATCCTCCAGTTATGCAGCGGACAGGTGACGGTCGTGTCGTGGACGATGCCCTGGCTCAGCGGACCAGCCTTGTGAGGGCATTTGTTCGCGAGCGCATAGACCTCGCCGTTTGCCGTGTGAAAGATCGCGATTTCCTGGCCGCCGGCCACGGGAAGCGTGCGTGCTCCCAGCGCCGGAAGCTGGTCGATCGGGCCGATGTCCAGCCATGTGCCGTTGATCGTCATACCGAAACAAGCTCCTTTGCGACAGGCCGGATTTCGGCGAGATGCTGGTGGAGTTTGTAATCTTCGCCGGCCACGCGCTTCGCCCAGGGGTCGTCCTGCATGAAGCTTTGCGAATGGAGGAACCGTCCGCGCAACGCCTCACGACCTACAGCGTCGTCGACGATCCGCGCTGTGATATAGTCAAGCCCGACCCGTTCCACCCACGGCGCAGTGCGGTCGAGGTACCGCGCTTCCTCCCGGTAAAGCTGAATGAATGCGGCGCAATAATCCATCGCCTCCTGCTCGGTCACGACCTTGCACAACAGGTCGGTCACGCGCACCTTGATCCCCCCGTTGCCACCGATCGACAGTTCGTAACCGCTGTCGACACAGATGATGCCGAAGTCCTTGATCGTCGATTCCGCGCAGTTTCGCGGGCATCCTGATACGGCGATCTTGAACTTGTGCGGCATGAAGCTGCCCCAGGTCATCCGCTCGATCTTGACGCCGAGCCCGGTCGAGTCCTGAGTGCCGAAGCGGCACCAGTCGGAGCCAACGCATGTCTTCACGGTGCGCAATGTCTTGCCATAGGCATGGCCCGAGACCATTCCGGCGGCGTTCAGGTCAGCCCAGACGGCGGGCAAATCCTCTTTCTTGATGCCGAAAATGTCGAGCCGCTGCCCGCCGGTAACCTTGACCAGTGGCGCGTTGAACTTGTCGACGACATCGGCAATCGCCCGCAGTTCGCGCGGGTTGGTGATCCCCCCCCACATCCGGGGAACGACCGAATAGGTGCCGTCCTTCTGGATATTAGCGTGCATCCGTTCGTTGACGAAGCGCGACTGGTTGTCGTCGACATAGTCCCCGGGCCACGCGCAGAGCAGGTAATAATTGAGCGCCGGGCGGCATGACGCGCAGCCGTCGGGTGTCGTCCAATGTAGTTGCTGCATGACTTCGGGAATGAACTTCAGGCCCTTTTCAATAATGTTCCGGCGCACGTCTTCATGCGTGAAGCTGGTGCATTTGCAGACCGTCGAAACGTCGCGCGTCCCGGCATAGGCTTCGCCCATCGTGATCGCGAGCAACCCCTCGACCATGCCGGTGCACGATCCGCACGATGCCGATGCCTTGGTGCAGGCGCGGACGGCATCCAGGGTGCAGGCACCATCGTTAATCGCGGTGACGACCTTGCCCTTGCTCACCCCGTTGCAGCCGCAGACTTCGGCGTCGTCCGCCATGGCCGCGACTGCAACATTAGGGTTTGCCGATGCCCCTCCTCCCGATGCGAATGCCTGTCCAAAGATCAGGGCGTCCCGAATTTCGGAGACGTCCTCTGCGCGCTTTAACAGGTCGAAATACCAATTGCCGTCCTGCGTGTCGCCATAAAGGACCGCGCCGATGAGCTTGTCGTCCTTGACGATGACGCGCTTGTAAACGCCGCGTGAGGCGTCGCGCATGACGATGTCCTCGCACCCCTCCCCGCCCGAAAAGTCGCCAGCGGAAAAGACGTCGATGCCCGAGACCTTGAGCTTCGTCGATGTGACCGAGCCGGTATAGCCGCTGGGTGTCGCGATCAGCCCATCGGCGAGCGAGCGGCACATCTCCCAGATGGGCGCGACGAGGCCGTAGACCAGGCCATTGTGTTCGACGCACTCACCGACCGCGAGGATGTGTTCGTCGGACGTGACCAGATGATCGTCGACATGGATACCACGCCCGATGGCCAGCCCCGCATCGCGCGCGAGTTTTACGTTGGGGCGGATGCCGACCGCCATGACGACCAGCGAGGCGGGAATGTCGCGGCCGTCCTTCAAACGAATCCCCTCGACGCGGCCCTGCCCATAGATTTCGGCGGTGTCGGCACCCGTCAGGATGGTTTGCCCGCGCCCTTCGAGGGCGGCTTTCAACAGGAAACCCGCAGCCTCATCCAGTTGCCGCTCCATGAGGGTCGGCATGATGTGGAGGACAGTGACTTTCATGCCGCGCAACGTCAGGCCGTGGGCGGCCTCCAGCCCCAGCAGTCCGCCGCCGATGACGATGGCTTCTCCTCCGGCATCGGCGGCGCGGAGCATGGCGCCGACATCGTCCATGTCGCGGAAGGTGACGACGCCTTGCAAGTCGTGGCCGGGAACCGGGATGATGAAGGGGTCGGAGCCGGTGGCGAGAATAAGTTTGTCATAATGTTCGGTGCGTCCGGAGCGTGAGTTGACCATCAGGTTTACCCGGTCGATCGCCACCACCGGGTCGCCCGAAACGAGTTCGATGCCGTTGTCCGCATACCAGCCCAGATCGTTTATCACTATGTCTTCAAACGATTTTTCTCCCGCGAGCAGAGGCGACAGCATGATCCGGTTGTAGTTGACACGCGGCTCTGCGCCAAAGATCGTGATGCGGTAGCGGTCGGGGTCGCGCGCCAGGATTTCCTCGACCGCGCGGCACCCGGCCATGCCGTTTCCGATGACGATTAGGTGCGGTTTCCCTGTGGTCATGTTAGATTGCCCATTCGATTGAAGCCCAGAACTTGCTGGTTTCGGTTGCAAAACCATGCGCCTGATAATTTGCGTATTTCAGCGTAAAACTGGTCCGTTTCACCTTTGCGGACGCCGAAACGTCAATTTCGTCGCCATAACGGCGGTCGTTCCGATCGCTGCTGTAGCGATGGTAGATCGCGGCGAGCGAGATCGCATCGAACGGCCCTGAGTTTTTCCACCCGTAGCCGAGCGATCCGTAAATATCCTTCAGGCCGTCGGGCGGGGTGACGAGGAACTTGTCCGCCCAGCCGTTGAACCTGTGCAGGGTCGCCAGCGGTGTCTGAAAACTGGTCAGCGCCACGCCGTTGTCCGCGCCCAGCACTTCGGCACCCGCGCCGATGCTGAATGCCTTGATGCCGAGCCCGAGTTCGCCAGCATAGTAGTTCGCCACATAGCGGTGCGGATTACGCGCATAATCAGTCTGGCGCGCGTAACTGGCCGCATAGGTCAGTTTCAGTGCCGGGCGGATTGCATGGCTTCCCGCAAACCGTCCACCATAAGTCGCGCTGCTAAACCCGAGAACGAGCGGTTCGTCCTGATCGACCAGATAGGTAAATCCGGTCAGGGTTCCGACCTTCGTCTTGAGCGACACATTGGCGAACACGTTATCGCCACCGATCGCCTGATAGCGCGCGGGGCCAAAGCGATTGCCGCCGTCTATCCCCCAAATCGTCCGGTCGGACCAGGAATAGGTCACGTCGGCTTTCAGGTTTGTGACGCCCGACCATTCGACCCGGGCGGCATCGAAGGTCTGTTCGTTATCGCGCCAGCCGACCGAGCCGACGAAACGCTGGTCGTCGAGGTTGATGCGCTGGCGGCCGACGGTAACGACGGTCTTTGGCAAGCCACGATACTGCAATTGCAGGCGGTTCAGTTCGACGTTCTGCGGATCGGCGACGGTCGGAAAACCGGTCCGACCGTTGGTGCCGCTGTTATAATGATTGTCGATCGCGAGCGTGCCTTCGGCTTCGGCGAGGAAGGAAAACACGCCGGTCTTTGCCTCGAACCCGGCGCGCAGCCGTGCGGTTACGGCATCGGCGTCGCGGGTCAGGGGTTCCTGATCGACGTGTTCGTAGCGGAGCCGCGCATCGATGACCGGTTTGATCGTGATGGGATCGGCGAACGCTGGCGTCGCCAGAAGCGCAACCAGCACGAGTGGGAGCGTGAGCGCGCGCATCAGATCCGCGCCCCGACGATGGCCGCGCCCCAGGTGGTGCGCCAGCGTTTCTTGACCGATGTCAGGCCGATCAACGCGACGACGGCCAGTCCTGCAAAAATGAGGAACCCATATTGCGTGCTGCCGGTCAGTTGCTTGGCGATGCCGAGTGACGAGGCGAGGTAGAATCCGCCGACCCCGCCACCAAAGCCGACCAGCCCGGTCATGATGCCGATTTCCTTGCGAAACCGCTGCGGAACGAGCTGAAAAACCGCACCGTTGCCGAAACCGAGCGTTGCCATGACGAGCAGGAACAGGGCGAGCGCCAGAACCAGTGATTTGGGGCCGGTGCTGATCGCGACGAGCGTGACGGCGGCCAGCAGATAAACGCACGTCAGGGTTTTGATTCCCCCGATCCGGTCGGCAACCGCGCCACCGAACGGACGGACGAGCGACCCGGCAAACACGCACGCAGCGGTGCAATATCCGGCGACGATGGGGGTCAGCGCAAAGGTATCGGTGAAGTAGATCGAAAGGCTGGACGACAGGCCGACAAAGCCGCCGAACGTGACGCCATAAAATAGCATAAACCACCATGCGTCCTGGTGTTTCAGGACTTCGAGATAAGCCAGGAGCGGTTTGGGAGCAGGCTGATCCGGCGCATCCTTTGCCATCGCCATGTAGATCAGGAAGACGATGGCCAGCGGGATGCACGCGAGCCCGAGGACCGCATTCCAACCGAACAGCTTGGCCAGAACGGGGGCGAACAGCGCCGCAAAGACCGTGCCCGAATTGCCCATTCCCGCAATGCCCATCGCCTTGCCCTGATGTTCGGGGCCGTACCAGCGCGAGGCCAAGGGGAGAGCAACCGCAAAGCTCGCTCCGGCAAACCCCAGCACCACGCCGATGGCAAGCGTGCCCTGGAAACTGTGAACGCCGAAGAACCAGCCTGTGAGCAACCCGGATATGACGATGAGCTGACCGATCGCGCCCGTCTTTTTCGGCCCGACCTTGTCGACCAGCATGCCGTTGACGAGCCGCAGGACCGCGCCCGCCAGCGTCGGCACCGCGACCATCAACCCTTTTTCAGCAGGCGACAGGCCAAGGTCTTTCGAAATGATCGGCGCGAGTGGTCCGAGCAGCACCCAGACCATGAAAGCCACGTCGAAATACAGGAACGCCGCGATCAGCGTCGGTCGGTGGCCCGATTGCCAGAATGATTTGGTCACTTGGTTTCCCCCTTGAGTGTCGCGCGATTTGGACTTGACGATGCCCCGATGACTGCGCTCCCCTCGCGTGCGTACACGGGGAGGTTGCGAAATTCTGAAACTCGATGGACGTCTCGACGCCGCCTGTGGCCATGCGAGCGAAACCGGCAGGCGCCCTGACAATCAGGATTTTGCCGGCATGTATCTGGCAACGGCGACCGAGCGCGCGACGCATGGTATGGTCGCGGCGGTGGCCGACGGCGTCGGCGGCGCGAAGGGCGGACGCATGGCCGCCGAACTGGCGGTGCGGTCGCTGATCGACGGCCTTTACGACCAGCCCGATACCATCGGCGTGACCGCCGCGGCGATGCGCGTGATGGTCCCCTATAATCGCTGGCTTTGTGCGATGGGACGGACCGACAGCATGACGCACGCCGCGACCACGTTCACCGCCCTGATCCTGAAGGGACGGCGGGGTCATGTGCTGCACGTTGGCGACAGCCGGGCATGGCATTTTCGTGATGGTCGGATGACACAGTTGACCGAGGATCATTGCCGGTCGCATCCCGACCAGCGTCACGTCCTGTACCGGGCAATCGGCATCGAGGACCGGCTGCGGCTGGATCACCATGAAATTCTGCTTGCCGAACATGACCGGCTGTTGCTGACCAGTGACGGGGTTCACGGGACGCTGAGCCAGGCAAGACTGGAAAAACTGCTGGGTCAGCGCGGGTCTGCGGGGGGCGATGCCCAGGCAATTGTCGATGCGGCGCTGGGTGCAGGTTCGCAGGACAATTGCAGTGCGGTGGTGATCGACATCGTCGCCCTGCCCGCGCCTGATTTCGACGCGGTCGCTGGCGATATCGCGCGACTGGATATCAAAGCTCCGCCGCGGGCTGGACAGAGCGTGGACGGGTTCCGGCTGGAGCGATTGCTGTCCGACGGACGCTATACGCGACTGTTCGATGCCGTCGATACGGTCAGCGGGCAGCGCGTGGTCATCAAGTTTCCGAAGCCCGAACTGTTGTCCGAAGGCGGTGCGCGATCCGCCTTCGCACGCGAGATGCTGGTCGGCGCGCGAATTTCCAGTCCGTTCGTCGGCGGCGTCGTTGCCGTCTCGCCCGAACGCCAGACCAGGCTTTACGGGGTGCAGCCGTTTTACGACGGGGTGACTTTGGAGGAGCGACTTGCGCGCGTCGTGCCCTTGCGTGAGGGGCTGGGCATTGCGGTCAAACTGGCGCGCGGTATCGCTGCGCTTCACAAGCTCGACATCGTTCATCGCGACGTGAAGCCGGAGAATGTCATTCTGACCGTCGACGGTGGCTTGAAGCTGATCGATCTGGGCGTTGCGCGGCTGCCGCGGATCGAGGAGTTTGCCGAGTGCGAAATCCCCGGAACGCCCGGCTATCTGGCGCCCGAGATGTTCGGCGGCAACGCGGGCGACGCCGCGACCGACCAGTTCGCGCTGGGGGTTTGTTTGTGGCGCGTGTTCGCAGGGCGTTTCCCCTATGGCGAGGGAGAGGCGTTCAGCCATCCGCGTTTCGGACAGATCGAGCCGCCGTCGCGCCATCGTGCCGAATTGCCCGCGTGGCTCGACGCCGTGCTGACGCGGAGTGTTGCTGTCGATCCGGGCGAGCGGTTCGGCGACGTCGTTGAGCTTGTCCGCGCGCTGGAGGGCGGGGCCGCCGTTGCGCGGATCGGCGTGCGTGCCGTGCCGTGGATCGAGCGCAATCCCGTGCGGTTCTGGCAGATCGCTGCCCTGATACTGGGGGTTGGATTCATCGTCGCGATCTTGACCGGCCACAGGTGAGCATGTGCTGGTCGAGCCCCTGCTTTCCTGTGTCGGTCGTATCGTCCGCATTGGAATCTCCAGTCTGCGCAAAACACAAAAAAGCCGTCGCGAACCCCGATTGATCGGAGGTCGGACGGCGACATTGCCTGATGCTGTTGATGCTGCCGGGCGCTGCGCTTCGTTGCGCGGCGTTTGGCTATGACGGTTAGGTTACGGTGATTCGGTCCAGTTGCAAGTGCGAATTTTGCAATGCAGCAATGTCGGCCTCAGCCAGACCTAACCGGTCGTCCGGAGATAGCCCATCAGATCTTCCGGATCGAAACTGCGCCCGTCGAAGAACCGGTCTGGTCCCAGGATCAACCGCCCCTGCGTCGTGCCGACGCCGGTCGGTCCGTCGATACTGCCTTCCAGTTTGGAGCTTGCTCCCGGCAGCGGAACGCCCAGGGGACGGAGCGCGGCGCGGTAGCTGTCGGGGCGGAACACGCCCTGTGCGCGGACGTAATCCTGCGCGTTGGCGACGGCATGACCGGCCAGGCACATCTGCGCATAGAGCCATGCCGCCTGGCTGACCCACGGGAAATTTGCGGCCTCCCGGTGCTGGAACATGAAGTCGGGTGTCGGGACCGGGGCAAATCCCTTTGCATAGGTGATCTGGTCGGACACCGCGCCGCGAATCAGCGCGGCGGAGTTGTCGAGATATTCGGGGCGGGCCAGAATGTCGCAGATCGCGTCGAGGCGTTCGGGCTGCACGAAAGCGGCGCCGGCGCGGTAGAGGGCACGGATGAGGGCGTTGGCGATTTCGCGGTCGGCGTTCATCCGGTCGGTGCGCATGGCAAGAACTTTTTCGACGCCGCGCAACCAGATTTGCGAGGTGACGGCGACAATGACGCCGACGCCGCGATCGACCGCGACGCTGTTCCATGGCTCACCGACGCAGATGCCGTCGATCTCGCCATTGGAAAGCGCATCGGCGGCGAACGGGGGCGCGACGGTGACGATCTCGACATCGGTTTCGGGCGAGATGCCGCTGCCGCGCAGCCAGTATCGCAGCATATAATCGTGGCTGGAATAGCGGTGGACGACGCCGAAGCGCAATTTGCGGGGGGATGTCTCAACGGCTTCGGCAAGGCGCAGGCCGACGGCTCGGGCGTCGCCGGGCTGACCGACTGTGGTGATCTGCGCGGCGAGATCGGGGCGAACGGTGATGGCGTTGCCGTTCAGGCCAAGCACGAACGGCACCGAGAGCGCGGCGGGCGGACGGCCGAGGCCCAGCGTTGTCGCGATCGCGAGCGGTGCCAGCAGGTGCGCGGCGTCGCTGTGGCCATAGAGCAGCCGGTCGGCGACCGTCGCCCAGCTCATGTCGCGGACGAGGATCAGGTCGATCCCCTCCTCCTCGGCAAACCCGAGTTCGCGGGCGAGAATGGGCAGCGCTGCATCGACGAGCGGCAGAAATCCGATGCGGAACGGGATGAGGCTCATAGGTCTCCCAGCAATGTGTCGGCGGTCAGGAGCGCATCGGCGACGTCGACGATGCGGCGACCGCTGTCCATCGCCGCCTTGCGGAGAGCGGCATAGGCGGCAGGTTCGTCGATGTTGCGTTTGCGCACAAGGAGCGCCTTGGCGCGGTCGATCGTTTTGTGATCGGCCAGGGCACCGCGCGCTTCGTCGAGTTCGGTGCGGAGGCGGGCAAAGGCGTTGAAGCGGCGGATCGCGAGTTCGAGGATCGGCTTGATCCGTTCCTTTTTCAGGCCATCGACGACATAGGCGGAGACGCCGGCATCGATGGCGGCCTCGATCCCCGCAGTGTCGCTCTGGTCGACGAACATGGCGACCGGGCGGGCCATCGCGCGGGACAAAGCGAACAGCTCCTCCAATTCGTCGCGGTGGGGGTTGGACAGGTTGATGAGAACGACATCGGGAGAGAATCTTTCGAGTTTCGCGGCAATGCCCTGGCGATCGGCGAAAATCGCAACGTCGGTCAGAGCGGCTTCGCGCAACCCCTCCTCGATCACGGCCGCACGGGCGGCACTTTCATCGACAATAGCGATTCGCAAAGCCGACCCCCATCATTGGTGCCCCGAGAGAGACTCGAACTCCCGACCTGTGGTTTAGGAAACCATTGCTCTGTCCTGCTGAGCTACCGGGGCACGAGGTCGCTCGTAACGGCGACGACCCCGCACGGTCAATTGCGCTTTTCGGGCGGGATCACCGGAAAGGGGAGCGCGACGGCGGCGATGCCGTCTTCGCGCAGGGCGGTCGCTTCGCTGGGCGTCGCGGTGCCGTGGATCGTCGCGGGAGCGGTGTCGCCTTCCGCCATTGACCGCGCCCGTTCGGCAAAGGCGCTACCAACCCATTGCGAACCTTTCAGCATCGTGGCCTGCATCGTCGCCAGCCGGGTCATCGCCTCAGCCGGAGTCGGCGAACCCCGTGCCATCGACGCCTTTGCGGCGATGCGGGGGGCCATCACGGCCTTGCCGACGTCCGCCGACCCGCAGAACGGACAATTGACATGGCCCGCCGCGCATTGAGCCTCGTACGCGGTCGTGCTGGCAAACCACGCCTCAAAGCCATGGGCGTTTTCACATTGCAGGTCGAAGACGATCATGACGCGACGACCGGACCGATCGCCCGGCGATGGTCGATCGCGGGAATGCGCGCTCGCACCCTCGACACGTCGTCGAGGTCGAGTTCGCAGAACCCCAGCCCCGTTTCGGTTCCCATGTCGAGTAACACATTCCCCCACGGATCGACGACGAGCGAATGACCAAACGTCTCTCGCCCATCCTCGTGCAGGCCGGTTTGCGCGGCGCCAATTACGAACGCCCCGGCCTCGACCGCGCGCGCCCGCAGCAATAGGTGCCAATGCGCCTGTCCGGTCGGCACGGTGAACGCTGCCGGAACCGTCAGGATCGTCGCGCCCGCCCCGGTCAGCGCGCCATAGAGCGCAGGAAACCGGATGTCGTAACAGATCGTCAGGCCCATTGCGCCCAGCCGAGTCTGCGCGACCACCGCCCGTTCGCCCGGCGCATAGGCGGCGGATTCGCGCCAGCTTTCTCCGGTCGGCAGATCGACGTCGAACAGGTGGATCTTGTCATAGCGTGCAACGATGGCCCCCGTCGCATCGATGATGAAACTGCGGTTGACCAGCCTGCCGTCCTCACGCGAACCAGCAATCGCCAGCGAGCCGATCGATACCCATAGGCCCAGTCGCGCCGCTGCCGCCCGGACGTCGCGCAACACGACATCCTCATCCTCGGTACGAACACTGGCGCGTCCGCGCACGCGATCGCGGTCGATCAGCCCACACATTTCAGGGCTGAACAGCATCGCCGCGCCACCCCGTCCCGCCTGCGTCATCGCATCGACGATGATGCGCGCGTTCGCTGCCGGGTCGATGCCCGACGTCATTTGCAGGACAGCGGTTTTCATGCGTTCGTCAGGCCGCCAGCAGGGCGTCGAGCTGGCCTGAGCGATCGAGCGCAGCCAGATCGTCCGAACCGCCGATATGCCGATCGTCGATGAAAATCTGGGGCACCGTGGTACGACCGTTGGCGCGCGCGATCATTTCGGCACGATCGGGCCCGCCCATTGAAATATCGGTCTCCTGCACGGTCGCGCCCTTGGCATCCAACAGCGCCAGCGCGCGATGGCAATAGGGGCAGAACTGCTTGGTATAGACCTGTATCTTCGGCAAGATCCTGACACTCCTTTAAGGACATGAAACTGTGATCGCGCACGGCTGTTGTCAATCGGCGGGGATCACGCGGGCCCAGCAAACGACGGTGACGCGGCCCGCGCCCGCCTTTTTCAGGGCACGCGCGCAGGCATCGGCGGTGGCCCCGGTCGTGAACACGTCGTCGACCAGATACACCGCCTGCCCCTCCAGCCGCGCCGTCGTGGCGAACGCCGACGACACCGTCCGCCGCCGTTCCGCCCCATTCATCCCGCGCAAGGCGGGAGTCGCGCGAACCCGGACGAGCAGGTCGGGCAGACAGGGCACCCCCTGCCGGCGGGCCAGCGCGGTGCCGACGGCGTGCGACTGGTTGAAACCACGCGACCAGATCCGCCACCTGTGGAGTGGGACAGGCACGAAAACTGCCCCCTCATGCTTTGCAGAAAGGCGCGGCGACAGGACGGTCGCGATCGTCCGGGCCAAGCCGGTGCGCCGCCCGTATTTCAGTTTTAACGCTACCCGCCGTGCGATCTCTCCATAGGCGACCGCCGCGATTACCCCGTCGAACAACGGCGGCTGCCCCAGGCACGACGCGCAGGTCATCCCCACTCCCAACGCCATTGGGATCGAACAGCGCGCGCAGCCCGGCGCGGTCAGGAAATCCAGCATCCCCCAGCACGGTGAGCAAAAGCGGTGATCCGCCTCGACCACCGCCCCGCAACCCGGACACCGCGGGGGCAGGACATAGTCGATCAGCGGTCGCGCAAACGTCATGGCCCCAAACACCCGTCCTTGTCGGCGTTGCCGAACATGGGCACAAGCGACTTTGTGACCGCCGCCCCGCCTGAACTGTTCGACCGCACCGCGCGCGCGCTGCGGCGTGACCGGACCGCAACCTTGCCCGAGGCGTTTTTTACTGGCCTGATCATCGACGAATTGCTGGATCGCCTGGCCACAGTGAAGCGCGGTTTTGGCACCGCGCTGGTCATCGGGGCCGAGCCGCGACTGGTGGCGAGCGTCACCGCGCTGGGTATCGCGGTTCAGGTTGTGGACCCCTCCGGGCTGCGCGCATCGCGGTTTGGCGGGTTAGCCGTTGAGGAAGATCGCCTGCCCTTTGCCGCTGAATCCTTTGATCTTGTGCTGGTCGCAGGGCTGCTCGACACCGTGGCCGACTTGCCCGGGGCGCTCGTGCTGATCCGCCGTGCCCTGAAACCCGATGGCCTGTTTCTCGGCTGCATGGCAGCCGCACCCAGCCTGCCGAGCGCGCGCGCGGCCATTGCCGCCGCCGACGCCGTGGGTGGGGCCAGCGTTGCCCGCCTGCACCCACAAGTCGATGTCGCGTCGGCAGGCGACCTGCTGGTCCGCGCCGGCTTTGCCCTGAGCGTCGCCGATCTCGACAGCTTCGATCTCAGCTATCGCTCGTTCGGTGGCCTTATCGACGATCTCCGCGCTGCCGCTGCGACCAACGTCCTGGCCCAGCGCCACGGCGTCACGCGCGCCTGGCTGGCGGCGGCCAGCGCGGCGTTCATGGCGCGCGCGGAGGCCAATGGCCGTGTCCGCGAAACCGTCAGCATTGTTACGCTGACCGGGTGGGCGCCCTCCCCCGACCAGCCCAGGCCCGCGGCACGCGGCAGCGGCACGACCTCGCTTGCCGCTGCGCTGACAAGGCGCGACTAGAGCAGTTTTTCGAGCGCGGTGATTAGCGGCAGATCGGCGGGCGGCATCGCTAACTGGCGCAGTTCGAACAGCGTCACCCATCGCAATTCTGTTGCGTGAAGCGGTTTCGGCACGTCCGTCCAGCCCCTGCATAGATATAGGAGCAGGATCAAATGCCGTTCGCCCAGCGCCTCGCTGGCAAAGGCGGCGGCCGTCAGATCGGGGGCGCTGACCTCTATCCCCAATTCCTCCCGGAGTTCGCGCACCAGCGCAAGTTCGGGGCTTTCGCCGCTTTCAGGCTTGCCGCCGGGGAATTCCCAAAGCCCCGCCAACGATTTGCCCGGCGGGCGGCGCTGCACCAGCACCCTGCCCTCGCCATCGACCAGCGCCGCGGCAACCACCAGCAGGGTGTCGGTTACCTTCTGTTCCGCCTGGGTAAGGACTTTCTTAACTCCGCGCGCCTTAGTTGATGTTTGACCCTTAGGGGGACAACGGGACCGGGGACAAGGCGATGTTGGTTTTAATGAGAGCGCTTCGGCGCAATACAAAAGGAGGGACCGCAATCGAGTATGGCTTGATTGCGGCGCTCGTCGTTATTGGTATGATCACGGCGTTAACTGCTTTTGCTAATGTATCGATAAGTATGTGGAACAACATCTCCACTAAAGTAACATCGACTTCGTGATCTTATCTGTCGTCGGCATTAAGTAATTAGAAACTTCTACCCAATAATACGAAAAACACTGAACGCGTTTAGGCGGGGACAGTCGGGAAGTTAGAGACACTCACAGGAGACCAGTTATGACATTCGTTCGCAAAATGCTGAAGAACAACAAGGGCGCCACCGCAATCGAGTATGGCCTGATTGCCGCTCTGATCGCCGTCGCTGCCATCACTGCAATGTCGGCGCTGGGTTCGCAGCTGACCAAGACGTTCCGTAACGTCTCGTCGGGCATGAGCGCAGCTGGCTGATTTGTCTGGTCCATCCTCACGGGTGGTCCAAGCAATCTGTTAGAAGTTTCGGGCGGCAAACTCCGGTTTGTCGCCCGAAATGTTTGTGGGTCAATGACGGACTGATGGCAGGTGTCGGCGGCATCGGCGTTGCCGGGGAGACGCGGGCTGGAAATCATTATCCGAGCCCTCCCCGTCACCCCGGCGCAGGCCGGGGCCTATACGGGCGTCCGACAG
>NZ_JANXNX010000107.1 GCF_025353885.1 Sphingomonas sp.
CGCTGAAATCGAGTTCGGCAAGTGAAGTGAAGACCCTATCTCTTACCGCTTGGCTGTCGGTGGTGGCATGAAAATAGTCACCCACTGCGATGCCTTCATGTATAAGCGAGTGCCGAAGATCTTGGAGGGCCATAGCAGCTGGTCGCCAATCATCCAAAACCACCGTAGCTATAATAAAGTACTTACTTATATTATTGTTGCGATTGAACGTGAGGCAACCAGCCTCATCAGCATATATGAATTTCTTGGACATGTGTTAGCGTAGTTGCATGGCAAATTCTGAAAAACAAGAAACCCAACTCGACAAGTTCAAAGCCGCCGCGCGCGAGCATGAAACCGACGACGATCCTGCGCGCTTCAAGGAGAGGCTGGCGAATCTGGTGAAGCATAAGCCCGCGCCGGAGAAGCCAGAGTGATCGTTCTTGCCTTAGCGGCAGCAGCGGCGGCGATGCCGATACCACCTTCGCACACAGCAAAAGATGCGCGCGACATTCGCGCAAAGTGCCACGTCCCTCGCTCTTGGGTGAGCTTTACGGGCGGGGCGCTTCGCCTGACTCCACCTAAAGGTGCGTCAGATGATAAGATTGAATGCATCTTAGCGGAGGCGACCAAAAACTTTCCAAAAGACGCTTTCATCGGCAATGAACAGCAGTAGGTTTGTAAAGTACATAATCGCCAAATATTTTAACTGCCTGGTGGAGCTGAGCGGGATCGAACCGCTGACCTCGTCATTGCGAACGACGCGCTCTCCCAACTGAGCTACAGCCCCTCACCAGGTTCGCACATCCCCTGCGAGGGGACGACCATATCGTGGCAATGGCACCGATGCAATCGTGGTCGGCAACCCAGATTGTTTCGATGGCGACCAACGGTTTGCCGAATGCTTGGTCCGAGAGCGGGAACAGCGTGGCGCTCCCGAAGTTTCTACTGGCGTGGATGGGAGCCAACGAGCGCCGCCCGGCAAGAGGAGATAACAATGGCCTATCAGGATGATGACTATCAAAATCGTGGTCGCAGCGACGGACGCGGCCCCGATCAGGCGCGGGGCAGCTATGGCGCAAACCGTGGCGACCGAGGTCGTCAGGTAAGTGGCGACCGTGATCAGCATCACGGCTCCAGCGACAGTGAACGTGGTTTCCTCGACCGCGCCGGTGACGAGGTAAGGTCCTGGTTCGGAGACGAGGACGCGGAACGCCGTCGTGACCATGACGGTCGCGACGGTGGCACTTCGGATTACAACAATGAAAATTACGGTAGGGGCGCCCGTCCCGGCGGGGCGATCGGCAGTGGCACCGCGCGCAACGACCATGATCCCCATTACCGCGCTTGGCGTCAGCAGCAGATCGATGCACTGGACCGCGATTATCATGAATACCGCCAGCACAGTCAGTCGAAGTTCGAGAATGATTTCGGCAGCTGGCGCAACGAACGGCAGGGCCAGCGCTCACTGCTGAACCAGGTTGAAAAGCATCATGAAGTTGTGGGTTCCGATGGCGAGCACGTCGGAACAGTCGACAAGGTCACGGGCGATCGCATTGTCCTCACCAAAAACGACCCCGATGCCGGTGGCCATCACCATTCGATTCCGTCGATCTGGCTGAGATCGGCAGATGGTGAACGTATCACGATCTCGAAGACTGCGGCTGAAGCGAAGCAGGCGTGGCGCGACGAAGATCGCAATACAATGTATAACGGTACTCGGAACAATCCCAGTCACCAGTCCGATGGCCCACACGTCCTGAACAAGAGTTTCTCGGGCACTTATTGAATCGAATGCGCGAACGTCAGGGACGAGCTGTGCTTCCGCGCGGCCCGTCTTTGCAAGTTCAGCAGGGTCGCTTTATTGCGGTCGGATAATAACCTTTGGAGGATGACGAGATGGCGAAGGCATGGAGCTTGAGATCGCGTCCGTCGGGTATGCCGACTGCCGATAACTTTGATCTGCTCGATCGCCCCTCTCTTCCGCTTGGCGAGGGCGAAATTCGCGTCGCCAATTCCTGGCTGTCGGTTGATCCCTATATGCGCGGACGTATGAATGATGTGAAAAGCTATGCTGAACCATTCCAGATCGGCGAGCCGATGCAAGGCGGAGCGGTCGGCACGGTTGTTGAAAGCCGTACCGCCGACTTTGGAGTTGGTGACCAGGTCCTGCACATGCTGGGATGGCGTGATGAAGCCGTCATGGCCGCCGCCGCTGCCCAGAAACTTCCGAAAATTGGCGTGCCGATCCAGACCTTCCTCCACAATCTTGGGCTTACGGGCGGGACGGCCTATTTCGGCCTGCTGCATTCAGCATCGGCAAAGGCGGGCGATATTGTGTTCGTATCGGCTGCGGCAGGAGCAGTGGGTTCGGCGGTTGTCCAGATTGCCAAGGCAAAGGGGATGACCGTCATCGGTTCGGCAGGTGGTACCGACAAATGTGCCTGGGTTCGCGAACTGGGCGCAGATGCCTGTATCGACTACAAGGCAGGGCCGGTGCTGCCGCAACTGCGGGATGCCGCGCCAAAAGGTATCGACGTTTACTTCGACAACGTCGGCGGCGAGCATCTCGACGCCGCCTATGCCACTGCCCGACTCCATGCGCGATTTGCGATTTGCGGGATGATCGACGTTTATAATCACGGCGAGCCGATGATCTTCAAGCATTTCGTCCGCACGATCCCCGCGCGCATTCGCTCGACCGGCTTTCTTTTTACCGACTTCCTTCCCCAGATGGGTAAATTTACGGCCGAGGCGGGAGCGCTGATCGCAGCGGGGAAGCTGAAGGCGCGCGAGACGATATTCGATGGCGTGGAAAGCGCCCCCGAAGCATTCCTTGGGCTGTTTTCCGGGGCCAATACGGGAAAGATGCTGGTCAGGCTGTAACCGGCCTAGCTATTAAAGGTGTTGCATTGTGCGGGGTCGCCAGTTTCTAGCCCGCGTTTGAGCCATTGCTGGCGCTGGGCCGCTGATCCGTGGGTAAAACTTTCGGGAACCACCACGCCCTGTGAGGCCCGCTGGAGCGTATCGTCGCCGATCGCCTGTGCGGCCCCCATGCCCTCCTCGACATCGCCAGCTTCGATCAAATTCTTGTCGTTGGCGGCCCATACGCCGGCATAGCAATCGGCCTGTAACTCCATGGCGACCTGCAGGGCATTGCCCTCTGCCTTGCTTGCACGCGACTGTTGACCGCGCACTTTTTGTTCGATGCCGTTCAGATCCTGAATGTGATGGCCAACTTCATGCGCAATAACGTAACCGATCGGGAAGTCACCCGTCGCGTTGAAGCGAGTCTTCAACTCCTCGAAGAATTCCGTATCGAGGTAAATCTTTTGATCGCTTGGGCAATAAAAGGGTCCCATCGCAGACTGAGCAGCGCCGCATCCCGAAACCCCGTTGCGCGTGTAGAATACCAGCTTTGTAGGCACATACGTCTCACCAGACCGCGCAAAGATGTCGGTCCAGCGGCGCTCGGTCGATCCCAGAACCTTCAGTGAAGTTCGCTGGATGTCGGTTAGCTGACCGGGGCTGGCGGTTTGCTGCGGCGAGGTCTGGCTGACGGGTGCGAGCAGTGATCCCCCGCCGCCGATGCCAGGTACCATACCGAACACCAGTGCGACGATGCCAAGCACCACAATCCCGCCTATCCCGAAGCGGCTGAAAACAAAGGGGATAATCATGCCCAAGATGCCGAGCCCGCCACCACCGCCGAATCCAGCGCGGTTTTGCCCGGCGCCTTGCACTTCGAAATTGCTGCTTTCGGACTCGTCGTCGAGGCGCATTGAAATCTCCCAAACTCTGCAGCGGTCAATGCACTGGCGGAACATTCGTTGCAATGCGCCGACACTGGTCCCAGATAGGATGTAATGGCCGACATCGACAATTTCCCGATCCGTCGCACGCGCAAGGCGTCGCGGCTTCCTCTCCCCGACAAGGTTGCCCTGGTGTTGCAGGGCGGCGGGGCGTTGGGGTCGTTTCAAGCAGGCGTGTATGAGGCGCTCGAAGGCGCCGGGATCGAGGTTGACGAGGTCGCCGGAATATCGATCGGCGCTGTCAACGCTGCATTGATTGCTGGCAATCGACCCGAAAACCGAGTGGCTGCGCTGCGTAAATTCTGGGACCGGGCGACCGCGGCGCTGCCGAGCTTTCCGATCTGGCACAATGATTCCACCCGCGAGCTGCTTCATGAGATGTCAGCTGGTTTCGTGGCGATGTTTGGCGTGCCGGGATTTTTTTCGCCCCGGATGATGCCGGTGTTTGCCGCCATGCCCGGGACCGCCGAGGCACTGAGCTTTTACGACTCGTCCAAGCTGGCCGCGACGCTGGATGAGCTTGTCGACTGGGACTTGCTCAATTCGGGGCCGGTCAGGATCGCCGTCGGCGCGGTTGAGATCGAAAGCGGCAACTTCAATTATTTCGACAGCGCCAAAGAGCGGCTCGATGCGCGTCACATCATGGCTTCGGGCGCCCTGCCTCCCGGCCTGCCGCCGGTCGAGATCGATGGCAAACTCTGGTGGGATGGCGGCCTGGTTTCCAACACGCCGTTGCAGCATGTTCTCGACACGCAGGATACCGAGATGCTGGTGTTCCAGGTCGATTTGTTTCCAGCGGCGGCCAATCGTCCGAAGACGATCATGGACGTCATGGCGCGTGAAAAGGAAATTCGCTTTTCCAGCCGAACTCGCCAGGTCAGCGACCAGATGCTGAAGTTGAGACGCGAACGTGAGGCGATCCGCAAGGTTTTGAAGAAACTGCCCGCCGAATTGCAGGACGATGCCGATGTCCGGCGACTGGCCGCGATGGCAAAGGAATTTCCGGTCAGCGTCGTTCAGCTGATCTATCGGGCCAATGCCTGGGAGGGGGGATCGCGAGACTATGAATTCTCCGCCCGGACAATGAACGAACATTGGCAGGCGGGGCGTGATGCGGTGAGTGCAACGGTCGAGAACTCGGCGCTGATTGCCCAGAATATCGGCACCGGGCACACGGCGGTTTTCGATTTAATTCCGCGCTAGATTATTACAGAAACGCGCAATAAACATGCTCCTGATTTTTGGAGTATCGTAAATGTCGCGTCCTGTCTTTGCCACGCTGTCGGTCGCCGTTTCCTTATTGGCCTCCACGGCGTTGGCCGCACCGGGGCGCCTGCCCGGCGGCGTTACGCCATTAGCCTATGATATAATTGTCGAACCCGATGCGGCGAAGCTGACCTTCACCGGCAGCGAGACCATCACGATCCTGGTCGACAAGCCAACGCGGTCGATCACGCTGAATTCGGCCGACATCGTGATTGCCAGCGTCAAACTGGATGGGTCGATTCCTGCCACCATCGCCATGGACGAGGCGGGGCAGCGTGCGACATTTACGTTTCCTGCGGCCCTGAAAGCAGGACAGCATCGGCTGGCGATCACCTATTCCGGGATCATCCACACTTCGGCGACGGGCCTTTTCGCGATCGACTATGATGGTGAAAGGGGCGCAAAGGAACGCCTGCTGGTCACCCAGTTCGAGGCACCGGATGCGCGGCGGTTCGCTCCCATGTGGGATGAGCCCGGTTTCAAAACGCCCTTCACGCTGAGCGCCGTTGCCCCCACCGGACAGACTGCATTTTCCAACATGCCGGTGACCGGAAAGTCGGTGCAGGCGCAAGGCAAGACGCTGTGGCGTTTCGCCCCCACCCCAAAGATGTCGAGTTACCTCCTGTTCCTGGGCATCGGTAACGTCGATCGCAAGACCGTGATGGAAGGCAATGTCGAGATCGGCGTGATCACGCGCAAGGGTGTTGTTGACCAGGGCGATTACGCCCTTGCCAGCGCCCGCAAGGTTCTCGCGGCATATAACGATTATTTTGGCACGCCCTATCCCTTGCCGAAAATGGACATGATCGCGGGACCGGGATCATCGCAGTTTTTCGGTGCAATGGAGAATTGGGGTGCAATTTTCTACTTCGAGCGTATCTTGCTGATCGATCCGAAATTGCAGACCGAGAACCAAAAGCAGGACATTTTCAACGTCGTCGCACACGAGATGGCCCACCAGTGGTTCGGTGATCTTGTCACCATGAACTGGTGGGACGACCTTTGGCTCAACGAAGGCTTTGCCTCGTGGATGGCGTCCAAGGTTTCGGGCGACCTGAATCCGAGCTGGGGTGCGACGACGCAGACCCTGGCGTTCGATCGCCAGTCGGCGATTACCCGCGACGCCCGGCTGACGACCCATCCAATTATCCAGCACGTCGAGACGGTCGATGAAATCTCAACCGCGTTCGACGATATCACTTATCGCAAGGGTGAGGCGGTCATCCGCATGCTCGAAGGTGCCGTCGGACCGGACGTTTTTCGCCAGGGCGTTCGCAGCTACATGGCGAAGTATAAATATGGGAACACCGTAACGGACCAGTTGTGGACCGAGATTGCTGCCGCATCGGGCAAGCCGGTGGCGGCGATGATGCACAGCTATACCTTGCAAGGCGGCGTTCCGCTGATCCGCGTTGGAACTCCAGTCTGTAAAGACGGCATGACAACATTGCCGCTTTCGCAGGACCGATTCGGGCTGGATGCTGCCTCCAGGGTCAAGAGCAAGTGGATCGTCCCGGTGCGGGTCGGCTCGGCAACCGGCGCGGCAAGTGCGCTGGTATCGGTTTCAGGGTCTGTCCCTGTCCCCGTAAGCGTTCCGACCTGCGGCCTGACGATCGCGAACAAGGGGCAGAGCGCATATTTTCGAACGCTCTATACGCCCGCGCATCAGGAGGCCCTGCGCGCAGGCTTCTCAACCTTGTCGGTCGACGATCAGATCGGTTTTGCCGCCGATACCCTGGCGCTCGCCAACGGCAGCTATCAGCCGATCGATCGATACCTGGCGCTTGTCGATGGGATTTCGCCCGATGCCAGTCCAATCTTGTGGTCGATGATTGCCGGGCAACTTGGCTCGATCGATCGCGTGTTGACCGATGCGCCCGAGCAATCGGCATTCCGCTCTCGTGCCACCACCCTGCTCCGCCCGGTTTTTGCGCGATTGGGCTGGGTAGCCAAAGCGAATGAGGCTCCAGCTGATGCGCAACTACGTGAGCATTTGATCCCGTTATTGGGCAGCTTCGGCGATCGCGCCGTCGTTGCGGAAGCGGTGCGCTATGCCGCGATGAGTTTCAGCAACCCGGCAGCGGTGTCGGGCGCAATACGGCAGCCTGCACAACGCGTTTATGCGGACACTGCCGACGCTGCACGGTGGGACGACCTGCACGCCAAGGCAAAGGCAGAATCGAGTCCGGTCGCCAAGCTCATGCAATATAGCAACCTTGGCACCGCGCAGGATATTGCCCTCGCCCAAAAGGCCTTGGACCTTGTCCTCACCGACGAAGTTCCCGTCCCGATGCGTGGAAACATCGTGCAGGCGGTCGCGGGCGAACATCCGGCGCTGGCGTTCGACTGGGCGGTTGCCCATGCGGCGCAGGTCAACGCTTTCCTGGAAACGAGCACGCGGTCGGCATTCATAGTCGGACTGGCAGCGGGATCGGGTGACCCGGCAGTGGGAAAGCGGGTGGCGTCCTATGCCGCAACCTTGCCTGCAGCATCGCGCAAGCCCGCAGAGCAGACGATCTCGGCGATCAGCTATCGTGCCGGGTTGAGGTCTTCACAAGCCGCCGCACTCGGCAAATGGGCCATGCGCAAATAGTCACGCGAGACACACGGTGATTCACGCGTTTGGGCAAACCTGCTAAGGGCGCGTGAGTTTCCAGGAGAATCATATGTTCCTCGCAGGCAAGACCGCACTCGTCACCGGGTCCACCTCGGGGATCGGCCTCGCCTACGCAAAGGCGCTTGCTGCCGAGGGTGCCAACGTCGTCATCAACGGGTTCGGTGACCGGAGCGCAATCGAAGCCGAGCGGCTGGGACTGGAAAAACTGTCCGGAGGCAAGGTGCTTTACAGCGATGCCGATCTGACGAAGGTCGATGCGATCGAAGCCATGATGAAACAGGCAGCCTATACCTTCGGTGGCGTCGACATATTGATCAATAATGCCGGGATGCAGCACGTCAGCCCCGTCGAGACTTTCCCAATCGACAAATGGGATTTGATCATCGCGCTGAACCTGACGGCCGCATTCCACACCGTTCGCCTTGCGGTCCCCTTCATGAAGTCGCGAAAATGGGGGCGGATCATTGCCACAGCGTCGGCCCATTCGCTCGTCGCATCGCCTTTCAAATCGGCTTATGTCACGGCCAAGCACGGCCTTGCCGGTTTTCACAAAACTGTCGCGCTCGAACTCGCGACGTCCGGGATAACTGCGAACTGCATCTCGCCCGGCTATGTGTGGACGCCGCTTGTCGAGGGGCAGATTCCCGACACGATGAAAGCGCGGGACATGACCCGCGACCAGGTCATCAACGATGTCCTGCTGGCCGGACAGCCTACCAAGCAATTTGTCACCCCCGAGCAAGTGGCGGCGATAGCGTTGAATTTGTGCCGCGATGATGCCGCCCAGATAACGGGGTCGAATATTTCGATCGATGGCGGCTGGACGGCGGGTTGATCGCGAACGCGTAGATGGTTCCTTTTAGCCAGCGAAGCGTTAGTGTTGAGGAAAGCCAACAAGGGATCGCATAAATGAAGCTTTCGGGCGTACTCGCTGCGACCTTGCTGCTCGCCGGGTGCGGCGGTCGTGATATTAAAAGCGCATCGTCATCGCCCACTGCCGCCGATTGGAAGCGGGTCGTTACGCCCGAAGACATGGACCGCCTGCGAAATTGGCGGGTCGCGTTTGTCAAAGCACTGGACGAGGCAAAAGCCAGCGGATCGAGCGCAAAGATCGCGCGCGAGGGTGATTTGCTTGTGCCCGATGCCGGGATGCAAGACGTGGCGCTTGTCAGTGGGCGCTACCACTGTCGGGTCATCAAGCTTGGATCGACGCAATCGGGGGTTGCGGCCTTCACGCCCTATCCGGCATTCGACTGTCTGGTGAATGACGAAGGCGAAGTCGCAAGTTTTGCAAAAATCGGCGGATCACAGCGGCCTGTCGGTCTGATCTTCGACGATGGCGGCTTTCGAAAGATTTTCCTGGGCACGATGATGTTCGGTGATGAAACCCGCCCGCTGGAATATGGGCGCGATGCCGCGCGCGACATGGCGGGAGCGTTTCAGCGGATCGGTGAGAAACGCTGGCGACTGATATTGCCTTATCCCCGGTTTGAATCGGTCATGGACGTTGTCGAGCTCGTGCCCGCGACCTGACATCTGTCGGCGCATTGCAGCAGCGCCATCTCAAGGTCGGCAATCGAATATGGCTTAGTTAGAACCGGCATGTCGTGATGCACGCTGTCTATTCCGTGGGCTCCGTATCCTGTTGTAAACGCAAACGGTGTGCGGCGCTGTTTCAATGTGGCCGCCAAACCCATGCTGTTGCTGCCATTAAGGTTCACGTCGAGGATTGCCACGTCGAAAATGACCTGGTCGAGCGCCTGCTGGGCATCCTTTACAGACGCCGCCAGTCCAGCAACCACACATCCCAGGCTATCGACCATGTCCTCGGCCATCATTGCGATCAGGGCTTCATCCTCGACGATTAAAACGCGCAGTCCATTCAGTTTACTCACGCGGCGCCCCGTTTCTGTTTGTCGTGATGTCCGAGCATGCATCTGCCATATGACGGCGAGGTTTGCTGTTCAATCCGATTGCGCGCAACGGTTAAATGATAACGCCTGCCGGGTTTCTCCGACAGGCGCCATTTCCTCCCCAGGAACTGAAACCCGACGCCGTCTTGGTCCGGTCCTGATTGCTTGGACTTTCGAGCGTGGGATAAGGATCGATGCGGGTGCGGGCGCTTTTCCACAATATCAATATCGCGCTTTTGATGTCGTCGTATCGCTATCGGCAGGCCAGGGCTTGTCGTCTTGTCACAATTTGACAACGCTGGACGACGCCCGCATCTGTCGGCCCATGGTAGATACAAAACTGTTCGCGGGCCATGCCGTGCGGCGACTCCGCCGGGGGGCGGGTCTTAATCAGATGATGATGGCCGAAATGCTGGCAATCTCGCCGAGCTATCTCAACCTCATCGAACGAAACCAGCGGCCAATTACCGCCGCTGTCCTGCTGCGAATGGCCGAAACTTTCGATTTCGATCCGCGTACGCTTTCGGCCAGTGAACCCGGGGGCGGTATCGACGCGATCCGCCGCCGCCTGGCCGACCCGCGCTTTGCCGACCTCGCCATTGATCGAGCCCAGGTTTCCGATTGGCTGAGCGCCGCGCCCGAGAGCGCCGAGGCATTCGCGCGTGCATTCGATGGCATGGGCGTCGGGTCGGGCATTGCCTCGGTCGATGCCAACCCAACCGAGGCAGTGCGGCGCGAACTGGAGCGGTGGCGGGGACATTTTGCCGATCTTGATAGCCTCGCCGAAACCTTGGCCGACGACCTGCGGGTCGGCTCGGGCGATCTGTTCGGCGCATTGACCGAACGGTTGCGCGTAACTCATCAGTTGTCGATCAGGATTTTACCGATCGACGTGATGCCCGACACCTTGCGCCGCCTCGACCTGCACGCGCGACAACTTCAGCTTTCTGAACTGCTGAATCCTGCGAGCCGAACCTTTGCCGCTGCGTTTCAACTGGGGCAGATCGTGGCAAAAGCGGAAATCGACGCACTGGTGAAGGGCGCCGGCCTTGCCGATCGGATCGCCGAACGCCTGCTGCGTCGTCACCTCACGGGCTATTTCGCAGCTGGCGTGATGATGCCTTACGCCCGCTTTCTCCGCGCGTGCGATGCAACAGGCTATGATGTCGCGCTTTTGCAGCGCCGTTTCGGAGCCAGTTTTGAACAGGTCGCGCACCGGATGACCACATTACAACGGGTCGGAGCCCGCGGCCTCCCCTTCTTCATGCTTCGCATCGACCGCGCCGGACAAGTCTCGAAGCGTTTTTCGGGTGCCAGCGCCTCTCCCTTGGCCGAAGCCGAAGGGCGTTGTCCGTTATGGAAATTACACGATGGCTTTGCCCGGCCCAAACATCTGGTCCGGGATATCGTTACCCTGGAGGATCAGAGTCGCTGGTTCACGATGTCGCGATCGGTGCATCCCCCGGGCCGCAGTATCGGCGGCGTTGATCCCGTGTTCGTGGTCGGCCTTGGCATAAATGCCACTCTCGCGGCTCCGTTGGCCGCTGCGCGCGGTATCGATCTGAAAACGGGTGAGGCAACGCCGATCGGCCTTGGCTGCGTCGCATGCACCCGCTCGAGCTGCCCCCAGCGGAGCGCGCCTCCGCGAAGCAGAGCGCTAATCTTTAACGAGCGCGAACGCGGCGTCAGCCCCTTTGTCTTCGCCGAAGACTAGTCGCTCGCCTTAGTCAGGTCCGCCTTTTCCTTGATAGCCTGGACAACGCGCTTCACATGCTGGCTTTGGCCGCGCGGCAGGATGAGAACGCGATCACCGCTCGCGACGATGATCAAGTCGGCAACCCCGACAGCGGCAATCTGGATACCATCGCTCCGGATCAGACAATTGCTGGTATCGAGCGCAATCACGTCGCCATGATGCGCATCACCGTCCTCATCGGCACCAAGGGTGTGGAGCGCGTCCCATGATCCGACGTCGGACCACCCCATGTCGACGGGAACGACCGCGACCCGCTCGGCCTTCTCCATAACCGCATAGTCGATCGAATCTGCTGGAGAGATGGCAAAACTGTCCAGGTCGGGCAACACCCGTGCGCCGGACTGGACCGCCCGGTCCATTGCCGCCTGCGAGGCGGCCAACATGGCCGGGGCATGTGCCGCCAGAGCACGCAGGAAAGCATCGGCGCGGAACATAAAGATGCCACCGTTCCAGACATGATCACCACTCGCCAGCATGATCGCGGCTGTCGCAGCGTCGGGCTTTTCCACGAAACGCGAGACCTTGTGCGCGCCGGGACTGATTTCTTCGCCGATCCGGATATAGCCATAACCCGTTTCCGGAGCATTGGGAGTGATTCCGAACGTCACGAGCCATCCCCGCTCAACCAGCGGCAGTGCTGCGTCGATTGCCTTGTCGAAGGCCTCGACATCGACGATCACATGGTCACTTGGCATCACCAGTAGCGGCGCATCGCCCCCGCCCGCAGCGATTGCCGCCAGCGCGATCGCTGGCGCGGTATTCCGGGCGAGCGGTTCCAGAAGAATCTTTGCCTGACGGTCGCCCAATTGCGCTTCGATAAGGTCGGCGTGGCGCGCATTTGCGACGACTATGGGTTCTGCAAACCGCGCAGGATCAGTCGCGCGCTCAAGCGTAAGCTGGAACATGGTCAGGTCGTCAGTCAGCGCCAGGAACTGTTTTGGCCGTTCCTCGCGGGACATCGGCCATAATCGAGTCCCCGACCCGCCAGACAAAATTACGGGAACAATGCGCGGTCGCTCGGTCATACTTTCCCCCATACACAGCAAAATGCCCGGCCCTTCAGGAAATTTTCGTCAATTTGGCCGACAGAAGCCATAAGTGTCGGAAATCTTGACGCACAACGTCGGAAAACAGGCAAGACAGCCATATGTTCAGATTGTTCAAACATTATGTACCTTATCCGGTGCTGCTGCTTGCCCTGTTCGATTTCGTCATTCTGACGGTATCCGCCGAAATTGCCTGGGTCATCCGCGCCCATCAGATCGGTATGGGCGTCGATTCTTTTCTCAATCGACTGCCCCCCCTTATCAGCTTTGCCATCGCTCTCCAGCTCGCCATGATCGCCGTCGGGGTGTACGGTGTAGACGCTTTTCAATCGCTCCGCTTCGCGTCCGCCCGGCTGTTGGTGGCGATTTGTCTTGGCGTTATATTTCTGTCGGTTACCTATTTTCTGATCCCCGGCAAGACATTGTGGCGCTCGAATTCACTCTACGCGATGGTGATAGCATTCGCTTCGCTAGTCCTGGTGCGCACCCTGCTTGGTCGCATGCTGGGCAGCGAGGCATTCAAGCGACGCGTGCTTGTGCTTGGCGCCGGACAGCGGGCAAATCGCCTCAATAAACTTGGTGAGGTCAGGGGGGCCGCGTTCACCGTGGTCGGAAACATCGACATGGGCGACGTCGTCAGTGTCATTCCAACCGCAATCCCCCGCCAGCTGATCGGCAACCTGGTCGAACATGTCGCAAGGCTGGGCGTCAACGAAGTCGTTCTCGCGCTTGAGGAGCGCCGCAAGGCGATCCCCATGGAGGACCTTCTGCGAGTCCGTACCGTTGGCGTCCATGTCAACGAGATCTCGACGTTTCTGGAACGCGAAACCGGGCGTGTCGATCTGCGCAGCACCAATCCCTCATGGCTGATCTTTTCGGACGGGTTTTCCAGCGGCAGGCGTTTTGCGTCCTTTGCCAAGCGAGTGTTCGACATCGTTGCCAGTGGCGTGCTGTTGCTGCTCTGTCTGCCTTTGATCCTGATCACAGCGATATTGATCAAACTCGAATCACGCGGACCGGCATTCTACCACCAGAACCGGGTTGGCCTTTATGGCCAGGAGTTCGCCATCGTGAAGCTGCGCTCGATGCGCAACGATGCCGAAATGGCGGGCAAGGCCGTGTGGGCCGAAAAGAATGATCCTAGAGTCACCCGCATCGGTCGGGTTATCCGCAAGGTCCGTGTCGACGAATTGCCGCAATTATGGACCGTACTGTGCGGAGGCATGAGCTTTGTGGGTCCGCGCCCTGAACGACCATCGTTCGTGGCTGAACTGACGCAGAAAATGCCTTATTATGCCGAACGGCACATGGTGAAGCCGGGCATTACCGGGTGGGCGCAGATCAATTACCCCTATGGCGCGAACCTGGACGATGCCCGTCACAAGCTTGAGTACGATCTTTATTATGCCAAGAACTACACGCCGTTTCTCGACGTCGTCATCCTGCTACAGACAATCCGGGTGGTCTTGTTCCCCGATGGAGCTCGCTGATGGCCAGCCTGCGCGGTAAACTGCGGCCGTCACGAACTGCCGCGCTTGGCCTGCTGGGGCTGTTGGCGGGGGCGACCTATTTCCTGGTAATCGTGGGGCTGTCGGCGCTGCTGCACGCCCAAGAAGGAACGGCAACCGCGATTGCACTGATGATCGTGCCCTTGGTCAGCGCGGTAGTGGCGGCGGTCGTGCTGCCTGCCGAACGCACACGAGCCTGGTTTCGGGTGATGACGGCGAAGCACTTGTTTGCGCACCGCTATGACTATCGCGCCGAATGGCTGCGCTTCACCGATACGTTAAGCCGACCCGGCGAGGCACCCGCCGCGCTCGAAGTCCGGGTCATCAAGGCGATTGCCGACATCGCCGATTCACCCGGCGGACTGTTGTTGTTGCCCGATGGCGGCGAGATGCTTGTCAAGGCGAACTGGAACTGGGCTGTTGCATCGCATGGGGCGACCGCGCGGCTGGCTGATTTCCTGGCGAGCGGTCGCATCGTCGAACTTGATGCAGTGCGCGCCGACGATATCCATCCGGACGAGGCTGGCGCTATTCCGGAATGGATTTTGGCAGCGCCGGGCGCATGGGCGATCGTACCGCTCATCCATGTCGATCGGCTGGCTGGCGCCGTGCTCCTGGAACGGCCGTTGATCGGTCGGACGCTCGATTGGGAGGATTTCGACCTTCTGCGGGTCGCCGGTCGGCAGGTGGCGAGCTATCTTGCGGAGGCGCAGGGGCAGGATGCCTTGTCGGAGGCGCAACGCTTCGACGAATTCAACCGGCGCTTTGCCTTCATCATGCATGACATCAAAAATCTGGTCAGCCAGATGGGATTGCTTGCGCGCAATGCAGAGCGCCATGCCGATAACCCCGCGTTTCAGGTGGACATGATCAGCACACTCCATAGTTCGACCGCGCGCATGAACGATCTTCTTGCGCGCCTTTCCCAGCACAACAAGGCCCGGCCCGAGGAGCCGCGTGCGATCGCGATCGGCACGATCGTCGCCAGCGTCGCAGCCGCGAAACGGGCGGTGCACCCGATTGTCCTGGCTGGCGATACTGCTTTGTTGGCCATTGCCGACCCGGCGCGACTGGAAGCGGCCTTGGCCCATCTGGTGCAGAATGCGATCGAAGCGAGTGAGGGTTCGGAGCCAGTGACGCTGACGATCAGGGGGGAGGGGCGGGAAACGGTGATCCAGATCATCGACAAAGGTTGCGGGATGACCGCCGATTTCCTTCACAGTCAGCTATTCCGTCCATTCTCATCGACCAAGGACAGCGGTTTCGGGATTGGCGCGTATGAAGCGCGAACCCTGATCGGCGCGATGGGCGGACGACTGAGCGTCAAGAGCGAGCTTGGCCTGGGCAGTTGTTTTACGATAGCCCTGCCAAGTGCGCGTGGCTGGGCAGAGGAGCGTGCGGCATGAGCGCCATCAAGCGAAAGCTCCTGATTGTCGAGGACGACGAGGGTCTGCAGCGCCAGTTGCGCTGGGCATATGATGATTACGAGGTCATCGTGGCGGGCGACCGGGCATCGGCCATCGCAGCATTGCGCGCCGAAGAACCCGACGTCGTTACGCTCGATCTTGGCTTGCCGCCGGAGCCCGATGGGACCGCGGAAGGGTTTGCCACGCTCGACGCCATCCTGGCGCTCAAACCCGATACTAAGGTAATCGTCGCGTCAGGACATGGCGCGCGCGAAAGTGCGTTGCGTGCGATCGCGGCAGGCGCATATGATTTTTATCAAAAGCCGGTCGATATCGACGAACTCGGCATGATCGTCGCGCGGGCATTTCATCTTCATGCCATCGAAGCCGAAAATGCACGGTTGGCCGAGGTCAGCGGGGGGGGAGTGCTGGGTGGTCTGATCACCGGCGCCCCGGAAATGTTGAAGGTTGCACGCACCATCGAACGCGTCGCCAATGCCGATGTCTCGGTCATGCTGCTCGGCGCGAGCGGCACTGGCAAGGAACTGCTTGCGCGCGGTGTCCATGACAGCAGTGGGCGAAAGACAGGAGCCTTCGTCGCCATCAATTGCGCGGCGATCCCCGAAACCCTGCTCGAATCCGAATTGTTCGGCCACGAAAAGGGCGCGTTCACCGGGGCTGTCAAAACGACCGAAGGCAAGATCGAGCAGGCGGAGGGCGGCACGCTGTTTCTCGATGAAATAGGGGACGTGCCGCTCCCCCTTCAGGTCAAACTGCTGCGCTTTTTGCAGGAGCGCGTGATCGAACGGATCGGCGGGCGCAAGGCCATTCCCGTCAATACGCGAATCGTGTGCGCCACTCATCAAAACCTGGAAACGATGATTGCCGAAGGACGGTTTCGCGAGGACTTATACTATCGGCTCGCCGAAATTGTCGTGACGATCCCCTCGCTTGCCGAACGACCGGGTGACGCGGTCCTCCTCGCACGACATTTCGTGGCGCGCTACGCGCACATGAACCCGCAAGTGAAGGGCCTGGCACCTGACGCGCTCACTGCCATCGACCAGTGGGGCTGGCCGGGAAATGTCCGCGAACTCGAAAATCGGATGAAACGCGCGGTTATCATGGCTGATGGCAAGATGGTAACGGCGGGCGATCTCGATCTGCCAATGAACGACGGCGAGCCGGACATCATCAACTTGAAAGCGGTGCGTGACGCCGCCGACGGGCAAGCAATCCGCCGTGCCTTGGGTCGCACCGACGGCAACATATCCAATGCCGCCAAACTGTTGGGTGTCTCTCGGCCCACGCTGTACGACCTGTTGAAATCGCATGGTATCTCGGCTTAAAATTCTGGCGCCGCTGCTTTTGCTGGGGGCAGCAACGCCTCCGGAAACGGCGCAACAACTGGTCGCCAGTGCGCGCGGGCGGCTGGCGGCAAACGACTTTTCGGGTGCTCTCGTTCTGTCGCAACGCGCCGTTGCCTTGGCACCACGTGATCCAGCGGTGCTGCTACTGGCGGGCAATCTCGTGCGCGATCGATATGGCCCGATGGCGGCGTTACCCTGGTATGACAGGGTGCTCCAAATCGATCCCGAAAACGTGTTCGCCCTTAGCGACAAGGCGGCGACCCTCGGCGATTCCGGCCAGTCGATCGCCATGCTGGCGGTTACCCGTCGGATACTTGCGTTGACTCCCGGGCAGCCGATCGCCTTGTACCAACAGGCCGTTCTCGCCGCGCGGGCGGGTCAATGGGGGTCGTCCCGCGCCCTGCTCGACCGCACAGGGGGAGCGTTTGCCAGGGTTCCTGCAGTGATGTTGTTGCGGGGAGCCATCGCGCTACAGACCGGAGCAACCGAGACCGCCATAGCGGCACTTAACTCGCTGGTCGAAATACAGCCCGGCAATCGTCACGCCCGTCGCCTGCTGGGACTGGCGCTCTGGCGCAGCGAAGATGACCAAGGCGCGCTCGATACGCTCCAGCCGATCGCTGAGGATGGTGACAGTTGGGTGTTGACGGTCATGGCGCGCGCCGCCGAAAATCTTGGGGATCGCGTGCGGGCGGCGAACTTGTTGGACCGCGCCGCAAATGCCCCGGCCCAACCGGTCGCATGGCAGGGCGGCGGACCAGGGGATGCGATGATGGCGTCGGGCCAATGGCCCGCGGCTGTGGTTGCTTATACAGAAAAGGCCAATGTCCGTTTCACCGTGCCGACCGCTTTACGCCTGATCGATGCGCTGAATCGCGTCGGGCAGGTCGAATCGGCGGGAGCAGTCATGACCACGCTCGTCTTGCAAAATCCGGCCAGCCTCCCCGTGCTGCGGCTTGCCGCGAGCGATGCGCTCGGTCGCCACGAATGGGCGCGCGCGGCGACCGCGCTGGCCGCCGTCCGCAACCGGGTCGGCGATCATGATGCCTTCATGCTCGGCAATCTTGGATGGGCTTATTTCAACCTCGGCTATTCTGACAAAGCCATTCAATACAGTCGCAAAGCCTATGAACTTGCCCCCGCGAATGCGCTGGCGGCGGCAAACCATGGCTGGTTCGTTCATCGGGGTGGAAATCGACAGGCGGGGCTCGCGCTCTTGCAGAAGGCGGTCGCGATTGCACCCGATGCCGCGCCTTTTCGCCGGAAGCTTGCCGAAGCGCAACGACCCTAGCGAAGCTGGCGTGAGTCGCTTACGGCAAGCCGATGAATGAAATTCAACTTCGCCGGATAGCCGATGCTCTCGATCGGATGGTGCCCGTGCCACCAGCGGCGCCACGGGCCGACTGCGCCGCCTATGTCTGGCAACATGGCAGGCTGGTCGTTGCAGACTTCGCACCGCTGGACCTCGACCTGTTGACCGGCATTGACGATCAGAAAGCATTGCTGGTCGCAAACACCGGTCGCCATGCAGCCGGCCATGCCGCGCACGATGCGCTCCTGTGGGGATCGCGCGGTGCCGGCAAGTCGGCACTGGTGAAATCGAGCATCGGTCGCCTGCGTGCGAAGGGATCCGATATCGCTCTGGTGGAGATTGCGGCGGGCGAGATTGCCGCGCTTCCCGATCTGTTCGCGATACTGGCCGGTTGGTCACGCCCGGTGATTGTGTTTCTGGACGACCTGGGTTTCGATTCCACCGACGGCGTCGCCGCCGCCCGTGCGCTCCGCTCGGTCCTCGACGGCGGCAGCGCGGCGCGTCCCGGCAATGTCCGGCTTTACGTCACCTCCAACCGCCGCCATGTCATCGCGCGCGATATTGCCGAACAGGATTCCGCGATCAACATGCGTGACGTGGTCGACGATCGCCTGGCGCTCGCCGACCGCTTTGGCCTTAGCATCGGATTTCATGTTTGTGATCAGGCCACCTGGCTCGCGATGGTCGACGGCTATGCCCATAAAATGGGCCTCACGTTCGATCCGCAGGACGCGGTGTCATTCGCCACCCAGCGCGGCGCACGATCGGGGCGCATCGCCTGGCACTACGTCGTCGAACTCGCGGGCAGGGCCGGGCGCTCGCTGACACAGTCTTAAAACTTCTTGCGGAAATTCAATTGCACGGTGCGACCACGCGCGTCGAGAAATCCTGGCTGGTAACTGAGCGGCACCAGACCATTGGAATCGCGCACGTTGCGTATTGCCCCGGTGATATTGTCCACGCTTAGCCTAATCCGGCTCCCCGCCAAAAACGGCACGTTGGTAGTCAGCGTCTTGCGGCTATCGAAATTGATGAATGCCTGGACGTCGAACGTCGCCAATCCGTCGAAGAACAGGTCGGGAGCGGTCGACCCGGTTCCGGTCAGCCCGCCCAGGACCGTGCTGCCGGTCTGGTATTTGCCCTTCAGCCGGAACCCCAGTCCCTTGTTGAACCAGCCAGCGTCCAGATCCAAGGTATGACGCGACGATCCGCCGCTGCCGACGGCGCTTCCGCCCAGGAGATCGAGGGTCGGCAGATCAGATCGAATGACAATCTGGTCAATAAACTTGATGCTGTCGTAGATTGAGATTTGCCAGCGACCGCCTTGGTCAGCACCGGGGCGACCGAAACCGCCGCCGCCACCACCGCCACGCGGTCCATGGTCGCCTCCGCCGGGCCCACGCGGCCCGCCGCCAAAGCCACCAGCCCCTCCTGCGGGTTGCCCGAAGCTATGGCTAAAATTGAAGCCAACCCGCAGCACATTGCTACGGGTAGCCGCGTAGTTGATCGACCGCGTGTCGATCGAGACCAGCCTACCGGCATCCCGGGTCACGCGCCCTGGAAAAGCCCGTTCGACCTCGGGAGTCAGGACGGGAAAATCGGAAACCGGGTTGGTACTGCGATTGCGGAAGAAATTAGCACTGACTTCGAGGTCGGTGAACTTCGGCGGCTGGTATGTCAGCCCCAGTTTGAAATCACGCCGTTTTTCGGTCAGCAGCGCGCGATTGCCGCCGCTGACCTGGGTGACCAACACCGATTCGCCCCGCGTGTAGTCGTACGTCGTGACGTTCTGTGTCCGGATGGTCGGGTTGCCAAGCTGCTGGATCGAAGGCTCGGCTTCGTCGCCGATGGCAGTCCCGAGGACGGTGAGCCCTTTGATAGGCGACCAGTTCAGACCGTAGCCATAGCTGATCAACGAACCAAAATCGGAGAGGTGACGGTAAGCAAGGTTTCCGTTAAGCGTGAGGTTGCCGATCGCTGCGCCCACATCACGGTCGCGGCTTGTCAGCGGGATATCGAGATTGACGCGCGTATTGCCCTCGTCGCGCGCCAGATCGGCTGATGAGAACAGGCCTGCCCGATCAGCCGAACTGGTCAGACGCTGCGTTGCGAAGCCCGCGCGCATGGTGGCCCGAATTGTTCCTGCTGGCAGGTCGGCAACCGGGCCGGCCATCGTATAGATGCCGTTTATCGTGTTCGATTGCGACCGGGCCGTATCGCGTGGGCCATTGGCTGCCGAGAACGAGGAGGCGAATGGATTGACTGCCAGTGCGGGATCGGTGATGGCAACGCGTGCTTGCAAGGCGGCAAGGTCAACCCCGGTGGCGGTCTCCGTGCTGGTCGTGACGCGGTCGTAATTGCCGGTCAGCGTCCACTGCCACTTCGCAATGTTGCCATCGATCGTCAGGCCACCGTGTAAGGCGTCGGACCGGGTATCGCGCGCCAGCGCCGCTCCGAAATTTCGAACGAGGGTGACAGGCTGGGCGAAGGGAGAATTGGGCTGGCCGACCGGCACGGTAATCGCCGCCGATGACAGGCCAAAGAACGACCGGCCCTTGGTGAGTTGATAGCTGCCGTTCAGCGAGAGCGAGATCGCCTCGGTGAGGGGGCGCGCGACGACGGCATTGAACTTGATGTCGTCCGTCGCGGGCAGCAGCGTGCGATAATGGCCCTGATCGGTGGTGCCCGGCTGATTCGCGGTGCCCGCAAAATCCGATAATGTTGGCGCACGATCGCCGAGCGAACCGGGAACCGCCGCCGACGTTACCGGGGTGCCGGCAAGCACGCTGAGGACGGGGTCGATCTGGCCTCCGGGTATCGCACCAAAGACATTTCCCGCCAGCGACGCGGGCTGGCCCGGCGCGCGCTGAACGATACCTCGCTGGCTTTCGAAAAGCGATTCCGCGCGGTTATAATCGACGGTTAGCTGGGTGCGCGCTGACCCGTTGATCCGGACGGCGGTTGCTTGGGATTCGGACTGACCGCCGCCGCCATTCAGTGACTGCCCATATTTGCCCTCTGCGGTGATCGACCGGAAGTTCGGCTTGAGGATGAAATTTACGACGCGCTGGTCCGCGGCATATCCGAATTTTAGTGCGACTTCTTCTGACAGCACCTGAACGCGCAGGATCGCTTCGGGCGGCAAGTCGCGAATTTCGGAAAAGCCTGAGATGCGGCGACCATTCAGTAAGACCACAGGCCCACCGCTTCCCCGCCCCCGCCCCGACGTCGTCTGGGGCGACAGGGCATCGAGCAATTCAGCGATCGAAGATGCGCCATAGCTCTCGACCGCAGCCTCATCCAGCTCGATCTCGGGCGGGATATCGCTCACGACCGCTCCCTGGATTCGCGGAGCTGTGACGATGATTTCGGACTGCGATTCGATGTCATTGTCGACAGGACTTGCAGCGGATGGCTTGGCAGAAGCTTTCTGCGCGCTTGCTGTAGCAAACATGGCCATGTTGGAGATCAAGGCGATTGCTGTCCCCGCAGTCAGACGAGTGACGGTCTTGAATGAGATCATGATACTCGCTTAACAGTTAGAGCCGATGACCTCAGGCCAATAATCAAATCAATCAGGTGATGGCATCGCCATGCAAGGTTACAGGTTTCCCGTCGATGAACGATCTTCGGCGCTGCGATATCGGCGGTAAATATAAAACGCGGCCCCTCCGGTCACCAAGGCCGCACCCCCGATTGCCCAGGGGTCGGAAATTGCTCGGTCGATGAACGTTTCGAAGGCCTTTCCGAAACGGAAGCCGATCGTGGTGAAGATCGTTGCCCAGATTGCTGCCGAAACCGCATTAATGATAAAAAACGTTGCGATGGGGACCCTGGAAATGCCGATGGCAATTGGCCCGACAGTCCGCATTCCATAAATAAACCGGAACACCATGCAGAACAAGACCGGCCGACGCTCTATGAAGCGAATGGCACGCGCAAATGTCGCCCGGCCTCGAACACGAACGATGCACCGCCTTTCACGGTGAAAGCGAGCGGAGAAGAACACGATCTGGTCAGCGACGAATGACCCGGAAAATGCGCAGACGGCGGCGAAATACGGATCGACAAGCCCGCGATGAGCAAGATATCCACCAGTCGTGACCGCAGCCTCACCTTCGATTGCGGCTCCCAGAAAGATGGCCACACCGCCATACATCCTAATCAGATGTTCAAAATTCACGAACATCCGTGCCACCTCACGGGGTTGTCGTGCGTCGTGTTTTCACTATCGCTGAGCATTGCCAACATAGGACCATCCAATGAGCGTAGCGTTCCGCCGCGAAAGCGACGAGGAGCATCTGGAACCAAAGTTCGAGGTGCCGATTCCACCCGGACCCAATCTGGTCACCGCCAATGGCAAGCGCCTGATTATTGAAAAGGTCGAGGCATTTGAGCGCGCAGTTGCCGAGAGCGTTGCCGATCCCGAGATGTTGATGAAATTGAAACGGGACCGACGGTATTGGCGGATGCGCCTGGCAACCGCGCAATTATCGCCTCCGCCTCCTGAAAACCATGTCGGGTTCGGCTCGCGAGTTCGGTTGCGGCTGAAAGGAACAGAGCGCACGATCCATATCGTAGGCGGGGACGAGGCCGATCCCGCGGCTGGCCTGCTGGCCTTTACGGCGCCGCTGGCGCGCGCGCTGATGGGGTTGCAAGAAGGCGACTTTGCTGATTTTGCCGGGAAGCCCGATGCGATTGAGATTTTACGAGTTGAATTCGAATGATACTGCTGGTGGGCCTGTCAGGCAGCCTGCGGAAGTCCTCGTACAACAGCGGGTTATCGCGCGCAGGGGCAACCTGAGCGACGAAACGGTCAAACGTTGGCGGCAATTCATGGAAGACTTGGGACAAGCCTCCACAAATAAGCATGTTCAGCTCACGGCGAGGACAAGGTTGCGGATTTGGGGGTAAACCTGGTTTTCCCATTTGCGACCCGCGAACAGCCCGTAGTGGCCAACGCCCGGCTGAAGATGGTGGCGTTTCATGTGTGGAACGAGGCCCAAGCACAGGTCGTGCGCGGCAGCAGTCTGACCTACCGAACAGATATCGTCGCGTTCGCCTTCGACAGTCAGCAACGCAGTTTGCTTGATCTGGCCCGGATCGACCAGCCGGCCCCGGTAAGCAAATTCACCCTTGGCCAGCAGCGTTTTCTGGAAAACCTGCTCCACAGTCTCGAGATAAAATTCAGCCGCGAGATCGAGCACGGCAAAATACTCCTCGTAGAAATCTTGAATCACCGCCGCTTCTTCCACCTTGCCTTCTGCAAGCAAACGATAAAGTCGACGATGCTGGCTGGTATGGCGATCCTTGTTCATCGACATGAAGGCGGTCAGTTGCAGAAACCCGGGATACACTTTTCGCCCGGCCCCGGCGTAACGCGCTGGCACCGGCGAGATCAGCTTTTCAGCGAACCACTCGATCGGGTTGGCGGTGGCCAGGTCGTTCACCACGGTCGGTGAAATGCGGGTGTCGATCGGGCCCCCCATCAGAGTCATGGTCGCGGGCTGTGCGGGGTTTTGGGCCTCGGCCATGATTGCGACTGTCGCGAGCGTCGTGACACAGGGCTGGCAGACGGCCAGAACGTGCTGACGCGGGCCTATTTCTTCAAGAAAACGGATGGTATAGTCGATATAGTCTTCAATCCCGAACCTGCCTGCGCTCAGGGGCACGTCGCGCGCGTTGGCCCAGTCGGTGATGTAGACATCGTGATCGCGCAACAGAACCTGTACCGTTTCGCGCAACAGAGTGGCAAAATGTCCCGACAAGGGTGCGACGACGAGCATTTTCGGTTGGGGGGTGTCGACTTCGTCCTTGGCAAAATGAAGCAGGTTTCCAAAGGGCAGGGCGATGGTAATTTCTTCACGAACCGACAGGACGCGATTCCCGACCACGACGTGGTCGATGGCGAACGAAGGCCGCGTATGCGTGACCTGGGCGTTACCGACGACGTCCAACATCGCGAAATAGTTGCGGACCATGGGTAGTTCGCCGAACACCCCCATCGATTCGTGCATTTTCACCATCGTTTGCGCCGCACTGCGGAAGGGCGTTGCCGCATCGGTCCAAGCCTGAAAAACGGTATATAACGACACTGTGCATTGTCCCTGCATGCGAAAGACACCGATCGGCGCTTCCCTTCCCGCGACTTAGTGCATTAATTGCTGCGTCGCGTCATTGGATTTCTTTTCGGACAGACAGAGGACAACTCGACGTCGAGCTCCGATTGTCATACGCTCTCGTGATTGCCTTCAAGGGATGCCAATGACGCTCTCCATGTATCAGGCGTCCGCGCCTATTTTTCTGCGCCAGTTTGCCGCGTTGACCGCTATTATCACTAAGGCTGAGGCGTTCGCAGCAGCGGGCAACTTCGATGAAGCGCAGTTCATCGACGCGCGGCTGGCTCCCGATATGCTTAATTTTGCCAAACAAGTGCAGATCGCCACCGATGGCGCGAAAGCTGGCATCGCCCGACTGGCGGGCGTCGAAATCCCAGCTTTTCCAGACAGTGAAGTTACCTTCGCGCAGCTTAAGGCGCGGATTGCCAAGACGGTCGCCTTTATTGAAAGCGTGCCAGCGGCTGGCGTCGATGGATCCGAGAACAAGGCCATTGCATTCAAAATTCGCGACCGCGATTTGGCATTTACCGGCCAGTCTTTCCTACTCCATTTCGTCCTGCCGAATTTCTTTTTCCACGTCACGACGGCTTATGCGATCCTGCGGCACAAGGGCGTGCAGATCGGCAAGATGGACTTTCTGGGCGCCAGTTGAGATGCAATGCCAGTGCGTCCGCGCAATCTGACCTATCTGGCGATGACTGCTCGCAGCCAGCGCATCACCGAACCACTCGTCACCGCGGGCGTTTCGCAATTGGGCGTCTCCGGTTGATTGACGGCAGTACGAAAATTCTCAGGGCGAAAATTATGGATCATCGCCGCGAGATCGTCTTCGTCCACCGCTTCAGCAGCGGCATCTAGGGGAAACCACCGCCGTTCGCGCTCAGGCGCCTCTAGCCAGTCATCAAGTTCGTGAGTGACGAGGAACGGAAAAAGTGAGACTTTTGCCAAGCGAGAGCTACCGTCGTTGCGAACTTTCAGGTATTCAAAACTGCCAAGTGGCTTTGACGAAACCGCGCCCAGCACTCCCGCCTCCTCCTCGGCTTCATGTGCAGCCGCCGCATGTGGAGAAAGACCCGCAATCGGGTTCCCTTTTGGAACAACCCAGCGCCCGGTCCCTCGCGAAGTGATCAGCAGAATGCTAACGCCTGAAGCGGTATCAACACGGTAAGGGAGTACGGCAATCTGTCGGATGGCTTGGTTCCAAGTAAGAAATTACTTATTCTTACGCCTTTAAGCCTTCGGCAAACAGAACGTTCCCCTTGGTAAAACGACTATTCCATTTCGAGAATAATTGCATCGACCGCGAGGCTGTCGCCCGCTGCTGCGCTCAGGCTTTTCACCATGCCCGACTTTTCTGCCCGCAGGATGTTTTCCATCTTCATGGCCTCGACGACGGCCAGCGGCTGGCCGGCTTCGACCTTTTCCCCTGCCGCAACATGAAGAGTGACCAGCAGGCCGGGCATCGGGGCGAGCAGGAAACGGGACATGTCGGGCGGGACTTTCTCGATCATGTGGCGTGCAAGTGGGGCGATGTGCGCGGGCAGGACGCGGACGACATGGCTGGCCCCGCGCGTGGTCAGCTTGAACCCGGCGCGGGTACGGACGATCTTCACCGCCAAAGGCTCGTCACCGACTTCAGCATCGATGATCCGGTCGCCGGGGGTGTATTCCATGGCGAGGTCGAGCGGGACGCCGTCCACGGCAATGTCATCACCAGCAAGCGTCACATCGTGCGTGGCTTCGGCGATAAGAACTTGCCACGAACAGGGCGGTGACAGGCGGTTCCCGAGTTGTCCGTCGACGCGGCGGGCGCGGTCGGCTTCTGCGGTGGCGGCGAAGGCCGCAATGGCGGCGAGTGAGCGGAGGAGGTCGGCAGAAGCGGGGGCACCGTGGAACCCGTTGGGATACTCCTCCGCGATAAAGCCCGTCGTTAGGTGCCCGGCACGGAAGCGGGGGTGCTGCATGATCGCCGACAGGAAGTCGAGGTTGTGGCCGACGCCTTCCAGTTCAAACTGGTCCAGCGCAAGTATCTGCTTGTCGATCGCTTCTTCGCGGGTTTCGCCGTAGGTAATGAGTTTGGCGATCATGGGATCGTAGAAGATCGAGACTTCGCCGCCTTCCTTCACACCGTCGTCGACCCGGACGCCGCCGGTTTCTTCGGGCGGCTGGTAGCGCACCAGGCGACCGGTCGAGGGCAGGAAGCCGCGATACGGATCTTCGGCATAGACGCGGTTTTCGATGGCCCAGCCGGTGAGCTTCACGTCGTTCTGCGACATCGGCAGCTTCTCACCGTAAGCGACGCGGATCATCTGTTCGACCAGATCGACGCCGGTGATATACTCGGTGACGGGATGTTCGACCTGTAGCCGGGTGTTCATTTCGAGAAAGTAGAAGCTCTTGTCCGCACCAACGATAAGTTCGACCGTGCCTGCCGAATAATAGCCCACCGCGCGGGCGAGGGCGACGGCCTGTTCACCCATTTCCTTGCGCATTTCGGGCGTGACGAAGGGCGAGGGGGCCTCTTCGACAACTTTCTGGTGACGGCGCTGGATCGAGCATTCTCGCTCGCCCAGGTACAGGAGCGTGCCGTGCTGATCGCCCAAAATCTGGATTTCGATGTGATGGGGGCTGACAATGAACTTTTCGATGAAGACGCGGTCGTCGCCGAAACTGGCAAGCCCTTCGCGCTTGGTTGCTTCGAAACCTTCACGAACATCCTGTTCGGACCAGGCGAGGCGCATCCCCTTGCCGCCGCCGCCGGCGGACGCCTTCATCATCACCGGATAGCCGATGGCCCCCGCGATCTCGACCGCGTGTTCGGTGCTATCGATTTCACCGACGAAGCCGGGGACGACCGAGACACCAGCGGCTTTTGCCAGCTTCTTGGATTCGATCTTGTCGCCCATCGCCGCGATGGCGCCGATGGGGGGTCCGATGAAGGCGATGCCGTTGTCGGCCAGGGCTTGCGCGAACGAAGTGCGTTCGGACAGGAAGCCGTAGCCGGGATGGACGGCCTCTGCCCCAGTTTGCTTGCACGCCGCAATGATCTTGTCGGCGAGCAGATAGGACTGCGCGGCGGGGGAGGGGCCGATGTGGACCGCTTCATCGGCCATCAACACGAACGGGCTGCGCGCGTCGGCGTCCGAATAGATCGCCACGGTGGCGATGCCCATTTTCTTGGCGGTGCGGATAACCCGGCAAGCGATTTCGCCACGATTGGCGATGAGGATTTTTTTGAACACGTTGGCGGGTTTCCGTTAATTAAGGCGGCGAAGATAGGCGGTCGCGTGTCCTTCTATTCGGCAGCGACTGCCAAGGTGTTTGGCCGCATCGGTTCAGCACCTTCCATCGGCTTCAGCCCCAGTTTAGCGAACAGAGCATGGTCCGCGCCGTTACCGGCGTTGTCGGTGGTGAGCAATTTGTCGCCGGTAAAAATGCTATTCGCGCCCGCCATGAAGGCGAGCGCCTGTGTCGCGTCGCTCATGCTTTCGCGGCCTGCGGACAGGCGTACCATGCTGAGGGGCATGGCGATGCGGGCGACGGCGATGGTGCGGACGAATTCGATGTCGTCCAGTTTGGCCATCGGCGTGTCGGCGAGCATATCGCCCAGCACAGTGCCGCGCACCGGCACGAGCGCATTGACGGGGACGCTTTCGGGGTGTTTGGGCAGGGTGGCGAGCGCGTGGACGAAGCCGACGCGGTCAGCGCGGGTTTCGCCCATGCCGACAATGCCGCCGCAGCAGACCGAAATGCCTGCGTCACGGACTTCGGAAAGCGTGTCGAGCCGGTCCTGGAACGTGCGCGTCGTGATGACGTTGCCGTAATTTTCAGGCGAGGTGTCGATGTTGTGATTGTAATAATCGAGGCCTGCATCGCCGAGGCGTCGGGCCTGGTCGCCGGTCAGCATTCCTAAAGTCATGCAGGTTTCGAGGCCCATTGCGCGAACGCCCTCGACCATCTCGACGATGGCATCCATGTCGCGGTCCTTGGGGTTGCGCCATGCGGCACCCATGCAGAAACGCTGCGATCCGGAGGCTTTGGCTTCGGCGGCGGAGGCGAGGACGTTGGCGACATCCATCAGCTTTTCAGCTTTCAAGCCGGAGTCCGAGGATGACGATTGCGAGCAATAGCCGCAGTCTTCGGGGCAGCCGCCGGTCTTGATCGACAGCAATGTGCAAAGCTGCACTTCGCTGGGCGCGTGGTTGGTGCGGTGGACGGTCTGCGCACGGAACATGAGTTCGTCGAAGGGCAGGTCGAACAGCGCGGCGATTTCGGCGCGGGTCCAGTCACACCGCATTTCCGCGGCCTGCGCCGGGGAACGGTCAAGCGTCAAGTTCGTCATTTCGATTTCACCAATCCGGCAAGTTGTTTTGTCCGCGCGTCGGTCATACGTGCGCGGCAGTTGGCGATGACCATCGGTTGCATCGATCCGCCGGAAACTTCTAGCCCCTCGACCACGCATTGCCGGTCGCGATACTGGAGCCATGCACGCTGGGCGGCGAGCAGCGCGGGCGCATAGCCGGGGCCACCGCCACGCGACGTGTCGGACGCATCGCGCTTTTTCATCACGCCATAGGTTGCCGACCACTGACGGTTGATCCGACCATCGGCGACGTGCGCGTCCATGGCGGCGCAGGCGTTCATGTCGGTCTGCGTCGTTGCACTGGAGCAGGTCGCTGCGGTGGCGAGGATGAGAAGGGCGATCATTCTGCGGCGAGACTCTCTTCGAGGGGTGGCATATTATGGCCGAGCAGGCGGAGCACATCGGCGGCGGCTTCGACCACGTTGGTTCCGGGGCCATAGATGCCCGCGACGCCCGCGTTGCGGAGGAATTCGTAATCCTGCGGGGGGATGACGCCGCCCGCAATGACCTTGATATCGTTGCGGCCGTGTTCGCGAAGCTGGCGGATCAGTTCGGGGATGAGCGATTTGTGCCCGGCGGCAAGGCTGGATGCGCCGACGACGTCGACACCGGCTTCAATGGCGACGAGGACGGTTTCTTCCGGAGTCTGGAACAGCGGGCCGGAGACGATCTCGAAACCCATGTCACCGAACGCGGATGCGATGATGTTGGCACCGCGATCATGGCCGTCCTGACCCATTTTGGCGACCATCATCTTTGGCTTGCGGCCCAGGCGGCGTTCGACCGCGAGCACGCCGTCGAGCACCTGGTTCCAGCGGGTGTCGCCCTCATACGGTGCGCCATAGACGCCCTTTACGGGTGTCGGCGTGGTGCCGTAACGGCCGAAGCTTTCCTCCATCGCCGACGAGATTTCACCGAGGGTGGCGCGGGCGCGGGCGGCTTTTACCGCGAGGCCCAGCAGGTTGTTTTCGATGCTCGAAGGCTGGGCGGCTCCATCGCGCAGGGCGGCCAGCGCGGCTTCGCAAGCGGCGGCATCGCGACCGGCCTTGACGCGCTTGATCCGGGCGATCTGGCCTTCGCGGACCATGTCGTTGTCGATGTCGAGCGTGTCGAGATGGTCTTCGGTTTCGAGGCGGTATTTGTTGACGCCGACGATGACGTCCTCGGCGCGATCGACGCGGGCCTGCCGGGCGGCGGCGGCTTCCTCGATCATGGACTTGGGCCAACCGGCGGCCACGGCCTTTGCCATGCCGCCGTCGGCCTCGACCTTTTCGATGATCGCCCAGGCCTTGTCGACCAGTTCGGCGGTCAGCGCCTCGACATAATAGGAGCCGCCGAGGGGATCGACGACCTTGGTCATGCCCGTCTCTTCCTGGATGATGATCTGGGTGTTGCGGGCGATGCGCGCGGAAAAGTCGGTGGGCAGGGCGATGGCTTCGTCGAGCGCGTTGGTGTGCAGCGACTGGGTGCCGCCGAGCATCGCCGCCATCGCCTCGATCGTCGTGCGCATGACGTTGTTATAGGGGTCCTGTTCGGTCAGCGAGACGCCGCTGGTCTGGCAATGGGTGCGCAGCATCTTCGAGCGTTCGTCGTTTGCACCCATGTTCGTCATGACGCGATGCCACAACACGCGGGCGGCGCGCAGCTTTGCGATCTCCATGAAGAAGTTCATGCCTATGGCGAAAAAGAAGCTCAGGCGACCCGCGAATTTGTCGATGTCGAGGCCCGATGCCACGCCGTAGCGGACATATTCGGCTCCGTCGGCGATGGTGAAGGCGAGTTCCTGAACCTGCGTCGCACCCGCTTCCTGCATATGATAGCCGGAAATCGAGATGCTGTTGAACTTCGGCATGTCGCGCGATGTGTACCCGAAGATGTCGGAGATGATCCGCATCGAGGGTTCGGGCGGGTAGATATAGGTGTTACGGACCATGAACTCCTTGAGGATGTCGTTCTGGATGGTGCCGTCGAGCAGTTCCTGGGGGACGCCCTGTTCCTCGCCTGCGACGATGAAGAAGGCGAGAATCGGGATGACCGCGCCATTCATCGTCATGCTGACCGACATTTTATCGAGCGGGATGCCGTCGAACAAAATTTTCATGTCGTCGATGGTGTCGATGGCGACGCCCGCCTTGCCCACGTCGCCCGTGACGCGCGGGTGGTCGCTGTCGTAACCGCGATGGGTGGCAAGGTCGAAGGCGACTGAAAGGCCCTTTTGCCCCGCTTTCAAATTGCGGTGATAGAAGGCGTTCGAGGCCTCCGCCGTCGAAAAACCGGCGTATTGGCGGATCGTCCACGGGCGACCGGCGTACATCGTCGCGCGGACGCCGCGTGTGAACGGCGCAAAACCGGGAAGGCCGGGGTCTAGGTCGGCTGTGTCATCTGCCGTGTAGAGCGGTTTGACGTCGATGCCCTCGGCGGTGTGCCATGTGAGGTCACGGCCCTTTACCTCTTTGGCGGCGGCGGCTTCCCAGTCCTCAATGGTCACTGGGAGTCTCCATGATTTCGGTCAGCATACCGCCCATGTCTTTTGGATGGACGAAAAAGATCAGCGTCCCGTGCGCGCCGATGCGGGGTTCCCCCAGCACGCGTTTGCCGAGCGCGAGAAGCTCGTCGCGGGCAGCGTGGATGTCGGGAACTTCGAAACAGATGTGATGCTGGCCACCGAGCGGGTTCTTGGCGAGGAAACCGTGGATTGGCGAGTTTGCGCCCAGTGGCTCGATCAGTTCGATCTGCGCGTTTGGGGTGTCCACGAAACAGACCTTCACGCCCTGGGCGGGGAGGTCGAAGGGTTCATGAATTATGGTCGCGCCCATCACATCGCGCCAATGCGTGGCGCTGGCTTGGATCGAGGGCGTTGCGACGCCAATGTGGTTCAGTCGGCCTAGTTTCATGTGAAATCACTCAAAGTGGAATATTGTCATGCTTTTTCCACGGATTTTCCAGAACCTTGTTCCGGAGCTTCCGTAGGCCCGTCGCGATGCGTTTGCGGGTAGCGTGGGGCATGATGACTTCGTCGATAAACCCCTTGCTCGCCGCGATGAAAGGGTTGGCGAAGCGGGCTTCATATTCCTTGGTGCGTTCTGCGATTTCTTCCGGAGTCTTGCCACGGAAGATGATTTCGACGGCCCCTTTCGCACCCATCACGGCGATCTCTGCGGTCGGCCAGGCGTAGTTGAGGTCACCGCGCAGATGCTTGGAGGCCATCACGTCGTAAGCGCCGCCATAGGCCTTGCGGGTGATGATCGTGATCTTCGGCACCGTGGCTTCGGCATAGGCGAACAGCAGTTTGGCGCCATGCTTGATGATGCCGCTGTGTTCCTGACCAACGCCCGGGAGGAAGCCGGGAACGTCGACGAAGGTGAGGATCGGGATGTCAAAGGCGTCGCAGAACCGCACGAACCGCGCGGCCTTCTTTGACGAATTGATGTCAAGGCAACCGGCGAGGACCATCGGCTGATTGGCGACGACGCCGACGGTGCGGCCTTCGATACGGCCGAAACCGATCAGGATGTTGCCGGCATGGGCAGGCTGGATCTCAAAGAAATCGCCCTCGTCGAGCGTCTTCACGATAATCTCGTGCATATCGTATGGCTGGTTCGCGTTGGCGGGGATCAGCATGTCGAGGCTGTCCTCGATCCGGTCCCACTCGTCCGCAGTCGGGCGCTCCGGCACGGGCGAACGGTTCGATGCGGGGAGAAAGTCGATCAGGTCGCGGGCGGCCAGCAATGTCTCTATGTCGTTTTCGAACGCATTGTCCGCGACGCCCGATTTGGTGGTGTGGGTGAGCGCGCCGCCAAGCGCTTCCTGCGTCACGATTTCGTTGGTCACAGTCTTCACGACGTCGGGGCCGGTCACGAACATATAGCTCGAATCCTTCACCATGAAGATGAAGTCGGTCATCGCTGGCGAGTAAACCGCACCGCCTGCGCACGGCCCCATGATAAGGCTGAGCTGGGGTACGACGCCCGATGCCAGCACGTTGCGCTGAAACACTTCAGCATAGCCACCGAGCGAGGCCACACCCTCCTGAATACGTGCGCCGCCGCTGTCGTTCAATCCGATGATGGGGGCGCCGACCTTCATGGCGGAATCCATCACCTTGCAGATTTTTTGTGCGTGCCGTTCGGAGAGCGAGCCGCCGAACACGGTGAAGTCCTGGCTGAATACGAAGACTAGTCGTCCGTTGATGGTCCCTGAGCCGGTGACGACGCCGTCGCCAGGGATGATCGTCTCGTGCATGCCGAAATCAACACAATTATGTTCCACATACATGTCGAGTTCTTCGAAGGAGCCTTCGTCCAGCAACACGCCGAGGCGCTCACGGGCGGTCAGGCGGCCCTTGCTGTGCTGTGCGTCGATCCGCTTTTGGCCACCGCCCATATGCGCGGTAGCACGACGTCGCTCGAGATCTTGAATAATAGACTGCACACAGCGCCCTTCGCGAATGACTTGACTGTTAATTCCGCATAACCTGTGACGGCACAAATGTGAATTTGCAAAACCCCCGATCTCTTCTGTACGCCGATCCTGTCATCATCATTAACGCTTCATTCTCCCACCGTTCAGCGTCACCCGGTCAATATAGAATTAGTGGCATCGCGACTCGTAGGTTTTGGCGCAGCCTATTCCTTTCGGGGATGGCGTATAAGGAGATGTAAAATGGGAATGTTGAACAAGGCTTTGCTAGGGTTGGCGCTTAGCGCAAGCGTCCTTTCGATTGCCGCCCCTGCGGAGGCACAGCGCTACGAAGGACGGCATTACGGTGGTGATTATCATGGCGGATATGGGCACCGCGGCAGCGATGCCGGGCTGGCCATAGGTGTGGGAATTCTCGGATTGGCCGTCGGCGCCGCCATCGCTTCGGATCATCGTGACGGGGACCGCTATTATGACAGCGGATATCGTGGTTATTACAACGACCCCTATTATCGCGACTATTATCGTAATGGTGGGGGCTACTATTACGACGCTCCTCGCTACCGGAACTACCGTTCTTGCTGGAGTGAGCGGGTCTGGGATGACTACCGTGGTGGCTGGGGCATTATCCAGCGCTGCCGTTAACCCTATCGAACGATGAGATATTTGAGGTCAGCCCGAACAATCGGACTGGCCTCATCGTCCTGCCAGCCCCAAGCCTCGACAAAAGCGAGCTTGCGACCTAGGCGTGTGCATCGAGCGGCGGCAAAAGTGTCGACCAGCTTGCCGCCGCGCAAAAACTCGACTGTTACCGAGATGGGTTTGAACACGACGTCACCCAAAACATCGCGTAACATAAACCAGGCAGCATTTTCTACCAGTCCGCTGATCGCGCCGCCATGAAGGAAAGCCGGCCGACCGACAAGATGATCGCCGGGGTGCATGACGATCATTTCACGACCCTCACGCTCCAGCTGTTCGATGCCGAGGACGCGCGCATAGGGTGAATGACCCACGAGAGGTGGTGGACTATTCGACATCGGTAAACATAAATGTCCCAGCAACATGAGCCAGCGGTTTTGCCGGGTCTCCATCGTGCGCCTCACCCCGCACAAACGCTATTGTCTTTGTCATGCAGTAACATTGGCCACGTCCGACGACCGTTTTACCGGGGATGGCAGGGCGGAGGTAATCGACGCGCATGTCGATGGTTGCGAGCGGGCGGAACCGCTTCGTTGAGGTCCAGACAGCCATGCTAGACGCCATGTCCATCAGGGTAAAGATTGGTCCCGACGCCAATATGCCCGTGGTCGGATCGCCGACCAGCCGTTCGGCGTAAGGCAATGTCAGTTCGACCCAGTCATCACCATGCGCGCCATAAGCGATCCCGATCAACGCATTATGCCCATGGGAAGCAAGTATCGTTCCGAGCTTGGTGGGATCAAAAGCCAGTATCATAGTCGATCATGATAGCAACGGCCTGACGTTCGCGTAAACCCCGTGACTCCGACAGTGTGCAAGCTAAAAGCAGCGTCAGGGAGAATTGCGATGCCGATTTCACTCAGCGTGACCGAACATGTCGCCGATGTCCGGCTGGATCGTGCGGACAAAATGAACGCACTGGACCCTGCGATGTTCGCTGCAATTGCTGACGCCATTGCCACACTGGCCGACACCGCGGGCTTGCGCGCGGTTGTCCTGTCGGGAGAGGGCAGTGCGTTCTGTGCCGGCCTCGACATGGTGAGCATGGCTTCCGGATTGGGTGTCGGACCGGGGGGCGGGCAGGACTTGGGCGCGCGCACTCACGGCGATGCCAATATCTTTCAGCATATTGCATGGGGGTGGCGGACGCTGGCGGTGCCGGTGATCGCTGCCGTCCACGGCGTCGCTTTCGGGGGCGGTTTCCAGATCATGGCTGGCGCCGACATCCGGATCGCTCATCCGGCCACAAGGATGTCGATAATGGAAATAAAATGGGGGCTGGTGCCCGACATGGGGGGCATCGCACTGTGGCGGACGCTCGTGCGTGACGATGTATTGCGCGAACTGACCTATACCGGGCGCGAGTTTTCGGGCGAAGAAGCGGCGCGCTTGGGATTCGTGACGCGGCTTGCCGACGATCCGCTGACCGAGGCGATGGCACTGGCGCGGGAGATTGCGGGGAAAAGTCCCGACGCCGTGCGGGGGGCGAAGCTGCTTTATAACTTCGCGGCGGACGGTGATGGGCCGCAAATTTTAGCGCATGAAACCGAGGAGCAGATGGCGTTACTCGGGTCGGTCAACCAGATCGAGGCGGTGACGGCCAATATGGAAAAGCGGGTGCCGGATTTTCGAGGGTGAGTATCTGGACTTTGTGCCATAGGTAACTCGTTAATGTTCTTTATTTGTTCCGATTTATGGTTATAGCGGCCGACACCATCACGGGGAGATTGGCGTGCCGGGAACCAAGAGCAACATCGCATGCGACGGGTACTTGGTAGCGTTCGGCACCTACCTACGGACTGGGCATCGGCGCGCGCCCGATCAGGTTGAACTGAAATATAACCATAATCATGATCCCGCGATGGGAGGTTCACCTTTGGTACGGGCGGACGCTTTTATACCGAGGGCGGTGGAAGTGCAGGCGGCGGTGGAGCGACCGGACGTTGGAATTCGCCAACGAAACATGTCCTTCCCCGTAGACCCAAAAGCAAAGTCGGCCCGGTCGTTTTTACCCGTGAAGTTCCAATTGGCCGCGCAGGAAGACCGGCGTTAGGCGAGGTCGGAACCCACGAGACAAGAAACGGTTACGATTTTGCATTGGATAGCGCCAAGCGCACGCGGTTGGTGACGGGCACTTTGAGGCTGGCAGATGCCAAGCGGTCGCAGGCCAGTCAGCGGAACGCAGGCAAGCCGGATCGTTTGTCCACCGACCACGATGGTCATTGCATCGCACGCCGCTTCGACGGTCCGACAGAAGCATTCAACCACTTCACGCAAGACGGGAATTTTAATCGAGGCGCCTACAAATCGATGGAGAATGTTTGGGCAAATGATGTTCGGGCGGGTCATAAAATTACTGTAAGCATCACACCTACTTATCAAGGTCAATCCAAGCGGCCATCGTCGATCGATGTAAATTACTTTGTGGATGGAGCACGTCGTCGGCAGTCCTTTAAGAACTCCCCGGGAGGATGACGTGAAGCCACTGGAGATCGGTGAAATCTATGCGCATATTGGCAGACTCATTGTCAAGGATCTTGGTATCAGCGGGGAAGGAGCGTTTCTCTATGCAGAAGCGGGGCGCGCTTGGGCAGGGGGGGATATTCCGGGAATTGGGCAACCGGATTTTGTATAGGGATCCTTCGAAAGAATTGCTCGACCGCATTATGGATGCTTGGGACGCTACCGAGGCCGATAAAAAGTGGGAAGTCATGCAATACACGGTTATAAATGGGACGTTTCAAGCCACATTCGAGTTTCCCGATGAACTGGACCCCGACGAAGGCGGGCATTGGAGGCGCGCGCGTGTGCTGAGAGAGCGGTATGGCGACAAGCCCGTCGATTACTCCGACCCAGAACCGCGCTGAGCCCGATCAACCGTCCTGTCCCTCAGGCCTTGCAAACCCCCGTCCGCACGCCCTTCGTATGCGCTTTCATCGACATGCCGCCGCCGGGCATCTGGGCGTTCGACGTTACCATCTTCATCGTCATGTCATAGGCGGTCGAGGAATAAGTGCCGTTCATCGCCATCTTCATAACGCCGCCCTGCGGCGTACATGTCATCGTCGCGTCGATCCGGCCGTTCGCCATTTGGAAATTGTTGTATTTGCACTGACCATTGGCCTTGCTCGCAAACATTTCGGACGATGGCTTTTCGGCTTCGGCAGCGGTTACGCAATGCGTAAACTCGGGGTTCTTGGCTCCTTTCATGGAATTGGTGATCTGGGCGGCAATTGCCTTGTCCTTGATGCCCGGCATCTCGATCGACAGGATTTCGGTGTTGGATGTCCACAAGCCGGGTTCGATCTTCAGCGCCGCCTTGGCCTTTGCAGCAACGTCTTCAACAGAGGCATTCTGGACGTCGACCGATGGCCCCTTGTTGCAGGCCAGCAGCAGTAATGGGGTCAGGACGATGAAATATTTCATGATGGAAACTCCTGGATCAATGACGTTGCGCCCGTCTTTGTAAGCCACCATATCTGACCCTTATGGCAATTCAAATCCGCACGTCGCTCGCCGAGCCTGAAACCAACGAGAGCTTTGTCCCGCATCGCCCGACGCGGCCGCAAAAGGCGGAGGGTAGCAAGCGCTTCAAGGTCGTTTCCGACTATGAAGCGGCGGGCGATCAGCCGACGGCAATCAAGGAGCTGGTGGCGACGGCGCTCGACGGTGAGCGCAATCAGGTCCTGCTTGGCGTGACGGGTTCGGGCAAGACCTTCACTATGGCGCGGGTGATCGAGGAGTTGCAGCGGCCTGCGCTGATCCTTGCGCCCAACAAGATATTGGCGGCGCAGCTCTACGGGGAAATGAAAAGCTTTTTCCCTGAAAACGCCGTCGAATATTTCGTCAGTTACTATGACTATTACCAGCCCGAGGCCTATGTGGCGCGGTCGGACACTTATATCGAAAAGGAAAGCTCGACGAACGAATCGATCGACCGGATGCGCCATTCGGCCACCCGGTCGTTGCTGGAACGCGACGATGTGATCATCGTGGCTTCGGTGTCGTGCCTTTACGGTATCGGATCGGTTGAGACCTATTCAGCGATGATCTTCGATCTGAAAAAGGGTGCAGGGGCGGACTTGTCAGAGATCGTCCGCAAGCTGGTGGCGCTTCAGTACAAGCGCAACGATGCGGCATTTCAGCGCGGCAATTTCAGGGTGCGCGGGGACAATCTGGAGATATTTCCTTCGCACTACGAGGACAGCGCGTGGCGGATCAGTTTCTTTGGCGACGAGATCGAGGGGATCGTCGAGTTCGATCCGCTGACGGGCAAGAAATCGGCGACGCTGGATTCGGTGCGGATTTATGCCAACAGCCATTACGTCACGCCCGGTCCGACGATGAAACAGGCGATGGACGCAATCAGGCATGAGCTGAGCGAGCGGCTGAAAGAGTTGGTGCTGGAAGGCAAATTGCTCGAGGCGCAGCGGCTGGAGCAGCGAACGAACTTCGATCTGGAGATGATCGCGGCGACCGGAAGTTGTGCAGGTATTGAAAATTACTCGCGTTTCCTGACCGGGCGTTTGCCGGGCGAGCCGCCGCCGACCTTGTTTGAATATCTGCCCGAGAACGCGCTGCTGTTTGTCGATGAGAGCCATGTCACCATCGGGCAGGTCAACGGTATGTCGCGGGGCGATCACCGGCGGAAGCTGACGCTGACGGAATATGGGTTCCGGTTGCCCTCGGCGATCGACAACCGGCCGCTGCGGTTCAACGAATGGGATGCAATGCGTCCGCAGACGGTGTGCGTGTCGGCGACGCCGGGGCCGTGGGAAATGGAACAGACCGGTGGCGTGTTTGCCGAACAGGTTATTCGTCCGACCGGACTGATCGATCCGCCGGTTGAGATCAAGCCGGTTGAGGACCAGGTTGACGACGTCATCAACGAAATCCGCAAGACGACTGCGGACGGCTATCGGACTTTGGTGACGACGCTGACCAAACGGATGGCCGAGGACCTGACCGAATATCTGCACGAGGCGGGGATCAAGGTCCGCTATATGCACAGTGACGTCGAGACGCTGGAGCGTATCGAACTGATCCGCGATTTGCGGTTGGGCGTGTATGACGTGCTGATCGGCATCAACCTGCTGCGGGAGGGGTTGGATATTCCCGAATGCGGACTGGTTGCGATCTTGGATGCCGACAAGGAAGGGTTCTTGCGATCGGAAACGTCGCTGATCCAGACCATCGGGCGCGCAGCGCGTAACGTCGACGGGCGGGTGATCCTGTATGCCGACCGGATAACCGGCAGCATGGAGCGGGCAATGCGCGAGACCGACCGGAGGCGCGAAAAGCAAATGGAGTATAACGCGCTTCACGGCATTACGCCGATGACGATCAAGCGCAATATCTCTGACGTGATCGGGCACTTGTCATCGCGTGACCAGGTGACGATCCCGATCGACGATGACCGCCCCCACATGGTTGGCCATAATTTGCGCGGGTATATCGAGGAACTCGAGGTCCGGATGCGCAAAGCAGCAGGCGATCTCGAGTTCGAGACCGCCGGGCGTATCCGGGACGAGATACGTTCGTTGGAGGCTGAGGAACTAGGCCTGCCCGCGCACGAGCAGTCCAAGGCGCCGATCATGGGACGCAGCAACGAGGGCAAGCCCGGCACGCGCAAGACGCGCTATGGGGCGAGTCAGAAATTCAAGAGCGGGCGGGTAGCGAAATAAACCCAGCCCCAGGGTAATATGCGGCGGTTATCAGCGCCGGGTGCGGCCTGCCCACCTCATCAAAGAGTGCCCGGTCGGCGCTACCGGCCAAGAAAGCGGGCAAAGAGGGCGCGGCAATAGTCCGACTTGACCAGTTCCCCGAAGACGCGTCCTTCTTCATTCATCTGCTCCTGCACCGATTTGCGTTGGCTATATCCAAGCAGCCGCTTCGTTTCCTGGACTGCGCGGGGCGAGCGCGACGCTACACGCTCGGCGATAACCAGCGCTGTTGGCACGACGGGGCCATCTATCACATAACTTATCAATCCCATGTCCAACGCCTGTTGGGCGGCCAGCGTTTCACCTAGCAGGAACAGCCGGTTCGTTGCCTTCTGTCCAAGCTGGCGCGGCGCAAGATACGTCGATCCGGCTTCCGGCGTCAGGCCCAGATCGATAAATGGGGCCGAAAGGTCGCCTTGACGGATGCGACCACGAAATCACAATGGAACAGCAACGTGACACCGATGCCGACCGCAACGCCGGAAACGGCCGCGCCCAGCGGTTTGGGAAAGGCCGCCAGCACATTCAGAAACTCCATGACGCCCCCGCCCTCGGCCGAAAGGGGCGCCTGAAGAAAATCCTTCAGGTCGTTACCTGCAGTAAAAACCTCTTCTCTGCCACTTATAAGCACACAGCGGATAGACTCATCATTTGCCGCCAAGTTACGCTCCGCGCTTCAACACGGAACCTCATGAATCAGACATCAAGACCGTTGCGAACCCTGGATGTCGATCCGGCCTAAGAAACTTTGAGCGTTCGTCAGGCGGGGGCTGCCTGGCGCTTGCGACGGCAGCCACACGTCGACACCGAGACACAGCCCTGCAAGTAAGATTAGGCTTTCGCCGAGAGCATCTTGATCTGAGACGTCTCACCGGACTCCGATGCCCGCTGGTCATCGCACACCGGGAATTGCAGAATGCCGGTGTTCTCAACTTGCACTAATCTGCCCTGAACGAAAGGCGGAGAGTGCGATGAGCGAGCATAGGGGGAGCCAGCCGTGTTCTCAGTTAAAAATCAGCGAAACGATCCTGAAGACCGGGCAACTCGACGTGATGAAATCTTGGTACGCGACCGTGCTCGGAGTTGCGCCTTTTTTTGAACATACGCCGCTGGCGGGTACCAGTCCGCTCGACTTGGGGGGACAAACCCGCGCCTCCGACCTGTGCATGTGCTTTTTCCGCCTCTCGCTCGATTTTCCCTACACCCAGACAATTGGCCTGTTTGAAGAACCGGGGACAGCAATTGTGCCGACCAAGGGCGCACCTGGATTACATCACATTCAGTTATCGGTGGCCAACCACCATGCACTTTGCTCGACAGGGGGATGCGTCCGCATCGCAGCTTTGAGGACCAGCGGCGCACCGTCGCGGTCCTGAATATCGGTGGTGTGGATCACAGCGTGGACAAGGTAACCGCAGATTTCAGTCACGATATGACGCTTGCGCCCTTTGATCTTCTTCCCCCGCCATTTTGATCAGGCTCGCAACCAACCCCGTCACTTGCCGCAAAGGCAGGTTGAACAGCGTCTTCAGCGTCAGGCACAGCTCGATCGCGCTGTCTGAAAACCGCATCGGGCGACCAGGGCCACCACACAGCTTCGAGAGCCAGTGCATCTCTGGATCAAACCATATTTCCAGCGACCCACGCCACTTCAGCGCAGCATTATAATCAGGCCAGTTCGTCGTGCGATACCCAGGTCCGGAAGGGTTGGGCATCACGCCCATCTAGTTCGCTCGATTCCCTGCGTGAATCCCCAACGTCAGTTTGCAACAAAACCTTGCGGCTCTATAAAAAAGAGTGAAGGGCTGCCGTTTGCCCCGCCTTCTTACAACGGAAAGCGGGTTATATGGCCGAAGCGACAAATGAGCGAAGCCATCCACATGATGACACTAAAGCTTCGGCAGCTCGAATATATCAAGATTTAAAAAGGGATCTTAGTCTTACTGCGTGCGGGAATGACGAACTGTCATTCGCTAGAAATATTCTCGCGCCGTTGATGCAGCCCCATACCGGAGTTTATCAGGAGCTGAGAGGCACAATTTTTGGAATTCGATTTGGGCGCGAGTT
>NZ_JANXNX010000051.1 GCF_025353885.1 Sphingomonas sp.
GGCCGGCCGCTGCCTGTTCGCTACCTAGAATGGCTGGGCAACCTCCTGCACGGCGATCTCGGCCGCTCCTACATCACGAACCAACCGGTGATGGGCACGATCCTGCATCGGCTACCGGTGAGTTTGGAGCTCATCCTGTTGGCTCAGATCATCGCTCTCCTCATCGGCGTGCCGCTCGGGCTACTGGCCGCTTACCGCGAGCACTCGGCGGTCGACGTCTTGCTCGCACTCATCTCGTTTGGAATGCTTTCCCTTCCGGTCTTCGTGCTCGCCATCGGCCTCGTACAGATTTTCGCGCTCGACTTCGGCCTTCTACCAGCGATCGGCTACGTTCCAGCGTCGCGCAGCCTCGGCGGTAACCTCGCGTCGATGGCGCTGCCCGCCTTTGCGATTGGCCTAACGCAGTTTCCCTTCCTATTGCGGACAGTCCGGGCCGACGTCGCGTCGACCCTGCGGGAGGAGTTCATCACGCTGGCACGGGCGAAGGGGCTGTCGCCGACGGCGATCTTAGTCCGGCATGCCCTACGTCCGTCTAGCGCAAACCTCATCACCATGGTTGGTCTCCAGCTCGGCGGCATGCTCAGCAGCTCTGTCGTCGTGGAAATGATCTTTGGCCTGCCGGGGATTGGCCAGCTGCTTACCGGTGCCATTGACACGCGGGACGCAATGGTAGTGCAAGGCGTCGTCACCTTCCTTGCGCTCGCCTATGTTGTGATCAACATGGCGGTCGACGCCCTCTACTCCGTAGTCGATCCGAGGATAAGGACATGAGCCTCGGCCGTAAGCGAGCGCCGCGGTTCGCTCGTCGAATTCCTTTTGGTCCGATGATCCTGCTCCCTGCCGGATGGATCGTGCTTCTGCTCACGGTCGCCTTCTTTGTGCCGCTCCAAGATCCGCTCCGACCAGACTTCCTCCATCCCGCGGAGGGCTTCTCGCGAACCCACCTGCTTGGCACCGATCTGCTCGGACGAGATTTGCTCTCCCGACTGGCACACGGCGCTCGAATATCCTTGACGCTAGCCTTCCTTGCGCCCGTTGTGGGCTTCGCAGTCGCGCTTCCGTCCGGCATGGCGGCCGGCCACTTCAAGGGCTGGACCGACAGGACCCTCAGCGTCATCAATGACACGATTCTCGCTTTCCCTCGCATCATCCTGGCAATCGGCATGATTTTTTATGTCGGCGCCACCCTTATAAACCTGACGCTGGTCATCAGCCTATTCACGACGCCGAACCTTTTTCGGATCACCCGATCGACAGCAATGACCTTTAGCGATCGCGAATTCGTACTCGCCGCTCGTGCACTTGGCGCTTCCGAACTACGCATCCTGGTGCGGGAAATCCTCCCAAACGTGATCCAGCCGACCGCCGCTTATGCCCTCATGACCATGTCCATCGTGGTCGTCCTTGAGGGCAGCCTCTCCTTCCTTGGCATCGGCGTTCCACCGCCTACGCCCACCTGGGGCAAGATGATCGCGGAGGGTTACGATTACATATTCACCAATCCGCAGCTCTGTCTGATCCCCTCAGCCACGATGTTCCTCACCATCTTGTCGTTTAACCTGATCGGCGACCAGGTCACCCGCCTTACCGAAATGCGGGGAACCCGCCTGTGACCGAGACGCTTACCATCAGGAATCTGTCAGTGACCCTCCACACCCGGCGTGGCCGGGTGGAAGCTCTCGATGACGTATCGCTATCAATCGGCGCCGGTGAGACGCTCGGCCTTGTGGGAGAATCGGGATCTGGCAAGAGCGTGCTCGCCCGCATCATCATGCGCCTGCTTGCCACGGGAGGCTTGATAGAAACGGAGGGCACCGTACTACTCGATGGCAAGAATGTCCTCGCACTCCCGGAAAAAAACCTACGCCACCTGCGCGGGCGGCGTATGGCCATGATCTTCCAGGATCCCATGTCGTCCCTCAATCCGACGATGAGGATCGGTGAACAGATCGCGGAGGGGATCCGCCTGCACCTCGGAACGTCGCGCGCCGAGGCGCGAGAAAGCGCTAGCCGCATGCTTGCCTCAGTCGGCATCGCGGATCCCAAGGCGCAGCTGGACCGCTACCCCTCCCATCTGTCGGGCGGGATGCGGCAACGAGTTGCCATCGCCATAGCGCTGGCCTGCCAGCCCGACATCCTTATTGCCGACGAACCCACAACCGCCTTGGACGTGACGGTCCAAGCGCAGATCCTGCAACTCCTGCGTAGCGAGCAGCAGCGACGGGGCATGGCCATGCTTCTCGTCACTCACGACCTCGGAGTAATCGCCAGCCACGCAGACCGAGTCGCCGTACTCTACGCGGGACAGGTCATGGAAATCATCGCGGATGCTCGCCGAGTCCGTCAAAGTCGGATGCCCTACACGGCTGCACTCGTGCGCGCCCAGCCCGATATGCGTGCGCCCGCCCACGTCCGCCTCGAAGCGATCGGCGGGCTACCACCGCAGCTCGTGTCACCTCCCGAGGGATGCCGCTTTGCGCAGCGTTGTCCGCGGGCGCTTACGATCTGCTCGGAAGAGCGGCCTCCGCTGGAACCGGGACCGATCCCCGGCGACGCACTCGCGTGTTGGAATCCTCTGCCAGGGAGCGTCGCGGCATGAGCACTACTGAAGCTCTCCTCTCGGTGACCGGCCTCGACGTCACCTACGATTCTGGCGGGCGGCGGCTAAGAGCAGTCCGCGACCTCGCGTTCGAACTTGGCGAAGGCGAGACATTGGGGTTGATCGGTGAATCCGGATGCGGAAAATCGACGGTGGGTCGCGCCATTACGCGGCTTCTGCCGTGGACTGCAACGGTCGAGGGGAGCATCTGCTTTCGCGGACAAGACGTAAGGGCACTCCATGGCGATGCGCTTAAGCGCTACCGCCAAGAGGTTCAAATCATCTTTCAGGATCCTGTTTCGTCGCTGAATCCAAGGCGGCGAATCGCCAACATAATTGATGAGGCCATGAGGATCGCCACAAACCTGGATCAAATCCAACGGCACTCCCGGGTCCGAGACTGCCTCGGTGAGGTCGGGCTTGATGTGGATGCCGTCGCTGACCGGTATCCCCACGAGTTTTCGGGCGGTCAGTGCCAGAGAATCAGCATCGCCCGCGCGCTCGCTGTAGATCCGATGCTGATCGTCTGTGATGAGCCGGTCTCTGCGCTTGACGTTTCTGTTCAAGCGCAGATTTTAAACCTACTGGAGGATCTGCGTACGCGCCGCCGGCTCGCCCTTCTTTTTATCAGCCATGACATGGCGGTGGTGAAGAATGTCAGTGACCGCGTCATGGTCATGTATTTGGGACGGGCCATGGAGGGTGCGGATGGCGAGACGCTGTGCACCGCGCCGCGCCACCCGTATTCCCGCGCGCTCATTGCTTCCGTGCCGACGCTGGATCAGACCGTATCGCCATTTTCTGAAACCGTTCTTCGAGCGGAGGCGCCTTCCCCGTTCGCTCCGCCTCCAGGCTGCCCGCTCAGCGACCGGTGCCAACGGGTTTTGGAGCTTTGCCGCGTAGATTGGCCGAAGCGCACATGGCCGGGTCAGGGACACTGGTTACACTGCCACAATCCCGCGCCGGAAGCGGCCGCGGTAAATACGGAGGATTTCCAATGAGCTCGAACAAGGACAGAACTGCCGCCCGCGTGCTGGTCGAAAGCCTATCTCTTCACGGAGTGCGCCGAGTGTTCTGCGTGCCCGGGGAAAGCTATCTCTCGGTGCTCGACGCGCTCTACGATTCAAATATCGAACTCGTGGTCGCTCGCCACGAGGGCGGAGCCGCCATGATGGCGGATGCCCACGGCAAGCTCACGGGTCAGCCCGGAATTTGTATGGTTACCCGAGGACCGGGCGCCACGAATGCGAGCTCAGGTGTCCACATCGCGTCCTTAGACGCGACGCCCATGATCCTGTTCATCGGACAGGTGGCCCGAGACATGCGCGGAAGAGGTGCCTTTCAAGAGATCGACTACTCGCAGATGTTCGGCGGCATGGCCAAGTGGGTCGTCGAAATCGACGATGCAGCGCGCGTTTCGGAGCTCGTCAGCCGCGCCTTCCACATGGCGACCTCCGGCCGCCCCGGACCCGTGGTTGTGGCGCTGCCGGAAGACATGCTGGCGGACGCCGCTTCCATGGTCGTGGCCGACCGCTTCGCCCCTCCAATCTCCGGACCACCGGAGGCGGCCACAAACGCAATCATGGCGAGCCTGTCGCGCGCACGGAGGCCGCTGGTGATCGTCGGAGGAGGAGGCTGGACGCAGCGCACAGGCGCGGCCCTTCGCGTCTTTGCCGAAAGGAATGGCCTTCCAGTCGGCGGTGCGTTCCGTGCTCAGGACTATCTCGACAACCGCAGCGAAAGCTACGTCGGGGACGTTGGCCTCGGCATCAACCCCAAGCTAGCGGCCCGTATCCGTGAATCCGACTGGTTGCTACTGCTCGGTACACGGATGGACGAGGTGCCCTCCGGGGGATACGACTACCTGAAGATTCCCCGGCCGGCCCAGTTCATCGTGCACGTCCATCAGGATCCCAATGAACTGGGTCGTGTCTACCAGAATGACATCGGTGTCGTCGCAGCGTCTGAGGCGATGGTCGAGGCGCTCGCTACGGCCGTGCCGAGCGCGGAAAGGCAGGGGTGGTCTAGCTGGCGGCGCGAGGCGAGGGCCGACTACGAGCGTTACTCCACCCCAACCCGCACGCCGGGCGCCCTGCAGATGAGCACGGTGATGCGGCATCTCAATGAGACTCTGCCGGACGATGCCATCATTACAAACGGCGCGGGAAACTACACCGTTTGGGTCCATCGCTTCTACCGATACAGGAACTATCGGACCCAGCTCGCACCAGTGGCCGGATCGATGGGCTACGGCCTTCCTGCCGCTATCGCGGCAAAGCTCGAACATCCGGACCGCACTGTCGTTTGCTTCGCGGGAGACGGCTGCCTGCAGATGACCATCCAAGAGCTCGGAACTGCTCGCCAAACGGATGTTGGGATCATCGTACTGGTCGTTAACAACGGCACCTACGGGACCATCCGGATGCACCAGGAGCGCAACTTCCCGGGTCGCGTCAGCGGCACTGACATTGTCAATCCGAACTTTGTTGCGGTTGCTCAAGCTTACGGTCTTCATGCCGAGATGGTCGAACGCGACGAAGACTTTCCGGCAGCCTTCAGACGGGCAGCCGACTCTGGCAAGACCGCTCTGGTCGAGCTCCGAGTAGACCCACAGGCGCTCACCCCGGGCATGACCCTCGACCAGATCCGCGAAGCTGCAACTGCGGCCGGCCGATGAGGGTTCCCCTGATCAGGTTAGCGACGCAGATCAGCTTGCTGGCTCTCGTTGCCTGCTCCCCCCCCGATGACGCATCTCGTCATTCGTACGGGCCTGATCACCAGGGGGGGACGACCGCCGTTTATCTCAATCGCGATCCCGGCGGCTTCGATGCTCTCAAGATCGGAAGCGCCAACAAAGCGACGCTTCAAACTCAGGCAGCCGTCTACGACATGCTGTTCGATCTCGATCCCAAGACCGGCGATCTCCAGCCTCGGCTCGGATTGTCCGCGACGCCGCTTGAGGGCGGCACGATCTGGCGCGTCGCCCTCCGGCCGGGCGTGTTCTTCTCGAACGGTGAGCACTTCACCTCACAGGCGTATGTCATCCACTTCGGCCGCCTGCTCGCAAGTGCTACAGCCGGTGCTATGACGCAGTCGCTTGGCGCTAGGCTCGTCTCGGTGCATGCGGTCGACGACCTCACAGTGGACTTTGTCCTAGCTCAGCCGTCCCCTAACTTCAAAGTGGCGCTAGCAACGCCGGGTCTCGCTTGGTTCGGCCTGAACGCGCCGGGATACACTCTTCAACACCAGTCGGACCCGGACTTTGCCTACCGTCCTGTCGGAAACGGGCCATATATGGTCAAGAGCATCACGACTGGCGAAGGTCTGACGCTCGTGCGGAACCCCCGCTACTGGAATCCGACGACCCAGCATCTTGACCGGATCGAGTATCGGGTGCTCGGTGAAGGCATAGCACCCTTCATCGCGCTAAAAGCTGGCGACATCGACATGATGTATGCTTCGGACGACCTCACCCTCGCTCGCGCCAAACGTGATCCGGCAGTGCTAACGTATGTCGGCCCGCCCTTCTTTTCGGGGTATCGCATCAACCTCGGGGCGGGGCGGGGACCGCTTGCGGACCCGCGCGTACGCGAGGCGCTCGTCTATTCGCTCAATCGAGAAGCCGCCAACAAGGCTTGGAGCCAAGGACTAGCGGAAATCGCAAGTGATGCCTACGGCAAGGGAAGCCCATGGTATTGTCCGGATCTCCGATATCCGGGTTATCGGCCCGAGCTCGCGCGTCGCCTTATCGCCGCATATGGTAAGCCCCTTCACCTCACCTTGGGTGTCGAGCCTTTTTCGGCCCGCGCAGCGGAGATATTCCAGGCCATGTGGAAGGACGTGGGCATCGACGTGACGGTTGTCACCGGCAGTCGCGGCCCCGGCTTTTACAAACAGATTCGCGAACATGCCTTCGATATGTGGTATGCGCCGGGTCCGGGGAACAACAATCCGCTTATGGTAGACATGGACCTTGGTTCCTGGGAGCGTAACAGTCCTATAGGAATACGATCAAAAGCGATCGACGAGTCGATCGGCCAAGTCTCCTCTGCGAAGAGTCGCGCTGCTCTCTATACCGCAAGCTGCCGCTACCAGCAGGTGCTTGCAAACGAGCTGCCGTTCATCAGGTTCACGTTCGCGCCGAACGGCCTAATTACGCGCAAGTACATTGGCGGTGTCACGCCGCTCACCAGTGCCGATGCTCAATACTACAAGGTCTGGCTGCGTTAGCGCCGCCTCGAGTTGTCATCGCCAGATTGGACTAAATCTAACGGCGCTCTACGGCCAACGCGCGTGTCGCGCGAGCCTTAAAGGCCGACAACGAGCGCGATTGTACCCGTCTCGACGCGCAGAATTACGGCCAGGTGCGGCAGACCAACGATCGGCGCTGTGCCGTCGACCACGACCGCCGCGGACCCGCAAGACGCCGCGAGGATTGCCACATACCGTCGCCAGCCGGGGAGGCCGTTGGTGGTATCATGACGACCCGCGCTGGCTTCGCAATTAAACGCTAAGGGGCGGCCGTTTTCGTGGGTCAGAATCGGAAGCCCACATCGAATCCATAGGTGCGGCGATCCGCGTATACGAACTTATTGAACTGGCCGTTGATCGCCGTCCGCGGGTCGCTTCCGACCGTGAGATAGGTCTCGTTGGTGAGGTTGCGGCCGTAGAGGGAAAGTGACCAGCGGTGGTTCGGCATCTCTATCGTCACGAACGTGTTCAGCAGACCGTATGACGGCTGTCTGAGAAACTTCGCATCGAGATAGGCCGTCGGACGGGCATAGACGCTCTGCGGAATGGAATTCAGCAGATAGCTGCTCTTCCAATTGTATTCGCCGCGCAACGAGACCTTGTAGGCGTTCGGCAGAACAACGTCGTAGTTGATGGCCGTGGAAAGCGTGTTCTTGGGTGCGAACTCAAAAGGCACGCCGCTGAACTGGTAGTCTCCTGCCTTACATCCGTATGCCGCCGGGCAGCCGCGCACGGCCGCGATAGACGCCGGAATATTATCGGTGGCGGTGAAGTTCTTGTAGTGCGAGTCGTTGTAGGAATAGCCGACGTCAACACGGAGCCGCTTCGTTGCCTGGAGTTTCGCCTCGACCTCGACGCCCTTGACGGTGGCAGAGGCCGCGTTCTGGATTGCGATGCCGCCGAAGAAGGTAGCGATCTGAGCCTGACTGACCTGCACATTCTTGTAGGGCATATAATAGGCAGCCACGTTGAGCTGCAGATGGCGTTTAAAGAATTCGGTTTTGGCGCCGACTTCGTATTGGCGGATGTATTCGGGGCCGTAGTTGCTCTCCGCTACGATCAGCGTCTGCGCGCGGCCTTGAATACCGCCGCTCCGATAGCCCTTGGAATGGCTGAAATAGACCATCGCGTTTGGCGTGACCCGATAGTCGATCGACGCGTCGTAGGTAATGGCGTCCCAATGCGGATCGGTGTCCCAGCCGGGCACGAGATTCGAATCGTACGTCGCTCCAAACGCTGCATTCCCCGGCAGCGAGATCCGGCGGTATTGCCGCCTGTCATAGGAATAGCGGATGCCGCCGGAGATCGTCAGGCGATCAATCGGCGAGAAATAGGCTTTACCAAAGGCTGCGTAGCTCGTTGTTTTCACCTTGGTCGAGGAGAAAACATGGATGTTGTAAGGTGCGGGCAAAACCGTCAGATCGATGTCGTCGCTGCGGTAGTGGTCGTCGTAGAAATAGTTTCCGCCGACGTTCCAATGAAAGACATTGTCACCGCCGGCAAGCCTGACCTCCTGGCTCCAGGTGTTGGAATGCTCGTAGGATGTGGTTACCGCGATGTTTTGCACCTCCAGATCGGCGTCCGCCACCAATCCCTCGTTGAACTTTTGGTAAGCCGAGATAGAGGTGAGAGTTAGATCGTCACTCAGATGCCAGTCGGCGCGCAATGTCGCCTGCGTCGAGGTTCGGTCGAGCCGTCCCGGCGTCGTCGCGCCTACCCGGAAGTCGTGATAGTTTGCTACGAAGGGCGACGGCTTATAGAGGCCTAGCCGCACGAGCGCGGGCACAGTCGGCCCCGACGGATTACCCTCGGTGAGTTCGAGCTGCGCACTCTTGGTCTTGATGCGCGAAACCGAGAGGTTGGCCTCCAACTTGTCCGTAGGCGTCCATTTCAGCGTGCCGCGTAACCCATAGTCGTCGCGACCATCGTCGCCCAGGATGTGCCCGCTTGCGTCGACCGCCTTGATGAACCCGCGCGAATTGTTTGTCATAAACGACAGGCCCGCGTCCAGCTTTCCGGGAACGAGCGGACCCGCCACTGAGCCCCGACTCTCGAACAATCCGTAATTGCCAGCACCGACGCTCACTGAGGCGGTCAGTTCGTCGGTCGGCTTTTTCGACACATAGTTAATGGCTCCAGCCACCGTATTGCGGCCGAAAAGAGTTCCCTGGGGTCCCTTTAGAACCTCCACGCGCTCCATATCTAGAAGCGCGGTAAATTGGTTTGAGAACCTTGGCTGGTACACTTCGTCAACATACTGACCTACGGCACCCTCTGCGCCGATGTTCGGCGATCTGGTCGTGATTCCCCGCACGACGGGAAAACCGCGTTGTTTGTCGCCCGCCGCCACGAGACCGGGCGTGATCTCGCCGAGGTTCTTCACTTCAAAGACGCGTTGCTGAACGAGTTGCTCCGCAGAGAAGGCGGTGATCGCGATCGGGACCTGCTGGATTGACTCGCTCTGTTTGCGGGCCGTGACGACGATGTCAATGATGCCGCTGTTCGCTTCCGTAGGGTCCTTGTCGGACAACTTAGTCACGGCCGGCGTCTGACTGGATCCGGATGCCGAAGCAGCCTTTTCTTGCGCCTGGGTCGGAGCGGCCAGCAGAGCCACAACCAACGCGAAAGCTGATGCCGACCATCGCTCACTTACAAATCCGCCGTTTGCTCTTTCATGCATCATGCCGAGTCCCCTATTTTTTCACTGGCCTTGAGCGGCCTAGTTTCAGGGTTTGTTATCTTTGCGCCGGACGGGCCGGAAATCGTTACTTCACATGCCACGTATTGTTCGGGGGCATCATACGTCGTTGGGATTCTAATGCGACGCACCCCGCAGATTGGAGGATCGAGCACGGACATGCCAACAATAACGTAAAACCATTGGACCGCTTTACAGCGCGCCGATAGCATTTTTCCAGCGCACTTCGGACGGACGAACATGCTCCGCCCTCCGCGCAATCAATTAAGCGCGGACACGTGCGCAAGACAGCTGGGAGCGGATAAAAATGTCGGTTGCTATAGCGGATAAATTCAGGCGCTTCTGCCCGAAATGCTTCGACTTTCACACGCACTTCCTTCAGCGCGATGTCTTCGACGCTTCGCACCCCCACAGCGTGTCGTCGTCCTTCGGCCGGAACATGATTCCGATCGACATTCCAATGATGCAGTCCATGTTCGATCCGGTTCGGCAGATTGCCGACATGAACGAGCGGGGCATAGACATGCAGCTTCTTTGCTCATGCGATGTCGTGCAGAGCCGGATGTGGGCTGAGCCCGACGAAGAGGCACGACTGACGCGGCTAGTCAATGCCCAGTGCTCCGACTGGGTCGGCCGTTACCCAAACCGTTTTGTAGGCTCGGGCGTCCTTCCGCTGGGCAACATGCGTATGGCAATAAAGGAGCTCGAGTGGATTCGCAGTAACGGGTTGCGCGTCGTCCAACTGCCAGCGAACTTTCGTGGCGACTATCTTGGTCACGAACGGTTCGACGAGCTCTGGGCAGCGTTGCGCGAGGCGAATCTGGTTGCGTTCGTTCACCCGGAAGGCGTGACTGATATGTGGTTCCAAGACTATGCATTGTGGAACTCGATCGGCCAATCAATCGAGGAGGTCCGCGCCATGTCCTCGCTTATTTACAAGGGCGTGATGGAGCGCCACCGCGGCGTAAAGATCGTCATGGCTCACGGCGGGGGCTACATGCCGCATTACATGGGTCGTCTTGATCGAAACTTCGTCGAGAAGCCCTTCACAACCGCAAATCTGACCAAGAAGCCTAGCGAATATCTGGCCGAATTCTACTACGATAGTTGCGTATACGATGCGCGGACCCTTGAGCTCCTAATCGAACGCGTGGGCATCGACCGCATTGTGCTCGGCGGCGACTATCCGGTCGCAGCTGTCGATCCGATCGACTTCCTAGATACGCTCTCGATCAGCGACGCTGACAAGGCAAAGGTCGCCGGCGGAAACGCGCTGCGTCTGCTCGGGATCAACTGACGGTCCAACGAGGAGCGCGCCCTTAGGGGAGGCCCTCCTCGCGACCTACCAATGGATCATCGGGAGGCCTGGCACCGGACTCCGGAAAGACGGTATTTCCTTAGTCCGAAGGCCGCCAAGGTACACGGTGGAAAGGTCGGCGCCGCCGAAAGTGACGCTGGCGAGCCAGTTGCAGGTGGGGCCACCGCACGCCATCGTGATGTCGAAGGGCACCGGTCGACCAGTCGCAAAGGCCTCCTCGAACCTGCACGTTGCGGCAGGATCGCCATCATTCATGAGTTCGAGCACATCGCCATCGGGTGTGATCGCCAGCAGCCGATCGGCGAAGATCATTGTCGCCCAGAGATTCCCGTATGCATCAAAGGCGATGCCATCGACCGCCCCGGGGCCCAGGTTAGAAGGTCCGTATACTTCGCTATCGACGAGCGATCCGTCCGGCAGAACCCGCAATCGCGTAACGCGCTTTCCCGTCGTCTCCGCGACGTAGAGCCATTCCTCGTCGGCGTCGAAACGAATCTCGTTCGCGAACATGAGACCATCAGCCACGATGCGCGCTCCTCCATCATCAAGCAGGATGATAAAGCCGTCCGCCAGGCTGGAGCATATCGCGTCGCTCCAGGGATTCACCCGCGTCGAGACCGTGACCCATATACGTCCTTTACGGTCACGCAGCACGAAATTGACTTTGCCGAGCGGCTGTCCGTCAATCTCCTCAATCAGCAGACGCGTCTCACCCGAACGTGTCATGACCTCTAGCCGGTCCGTCCCGAAGTTCGCGATCAGTAAGTCGCCGTTAGCCGCGAAGGCAAGGCCGTTGGGGAGCGTCCCCGATAAGAGACTGTGGGCTGCGGCCCCGCCCCGTAAATCAAAATGGGGATCGGCGGTCTGTACTACGAGCCGCTGCGAGCCGTCCGCGTCGATGCGCATGACCCCGCCGCGAGCATCCGCCGCCCAGAGCGTCCCGTCGCGCTCGGCAAGGATGCACTCCGGTCGCTGCAGGTCGCGGCCGATCCTTGTAATTGCGTCGGCTTCCACGCGAAAGTCGACAAGCGGATTGGGCCCGGCCCCGTGTCGGATGATCGTCATGACCTGCTATCGAACCTGTCCGCGATCCAGTCGGCCACGAAGCTGCGGACGGGCTCCAAATTGTCGGCGCTGACGTGCTCGACTCCACCTTCCTTGTCGGTGAAGAACTTGAGCAACCGATCGGGGCTGTTCACCGCCTGCTCGTAGCTTTGGTAGGCATATTCCTTTGGGATTTGCCGATCGTTGTCGCCATGCACGATGAGGAATGGCACGGTCATGTTCTGGAGATGCCCCTCCAGCGTCACGCGCGGGATGAAGTCCATGAACTCATCAAGCGTTTCCTTGCCCCAGACCCACAGCACATGGTCCCAGTAGTGAGGCACGGGCCGAGCGCCCTCGCTGGCAAGCCTTCTACGCTGGAGTTCGCCCCAGTTGTGATTGGCACCCCACGCGACGCAAAGCTTGAACCGCTTCTCGTAGCAGGCGGCGCGCGGCGCGTAGTATCCGCCAAGCGACCAGCCCATCATGCCTATTCGATCAGGATCCACGTCTGATCTAGTCTCGAGAGAATCTACCGCCGCCCCCGCCCAGCGCTCCGTGTCGGGGATCGCGGTGAGGTTGCGAAGCCGCAGAGCCTCCCCGACGCCGGGATGGTCAATAGCGAGGAGCGAAATGCCGCGTTCAGCGAAAGCTCCCCGCATCGACAGATAGATCATCTCTTTTACGCTATCGAGTCCATTGCAGAATACTATGCATGGCCGCGGGCCGCTCCCCTTGCCGGGAATGAACAAGCCGTTGAAGCTGCCATCCTCGTACGGAATCTCCACCTTCTCGCAGGCAAGTCGGCCTGTACGGATCGCCCTGTCCATTGACTCGAGCATCTTTGCATACATCGCGCGGCGAGGTTCGTAGTGACGGCTCTGCATGCGCTCGGCGGTCATATAGTAGGCGGTCGCGCGCATATATTTCTCTGAGGCCGCTACGTCGTGCCCCGCGTCCTCTGCCTCCTCACCAAGCAAAAATAGGCGATCGGCCATCTCACCCCAGGCAGAGAAAAAGGCCTCGGTGCCAGCGTCCTCGCCCTGCTCCGCGATCTCGCGGACCTGCGCATTAGCCCGGTCCATCTCGCCCATCGCCCCCCCCATGCCGAGACAGATATTGACCGACAGATTCCAGACGTAGTTGCCAGGGAACGGCTCATACATGATCGTTATCCTCAAATATTGCGACGGCGCGGGTCCAGCCGGCCGAAGCCGCCCGGATCTTCATTGGAAAGCAAGCGATGGAGAAGCCATTGGGGGGAAGGACCTCGAGGTTGTGCAGCTTCTCGAGATGGCAATAACCGACGTTGCGCCCGGCCTTGTGCCCCTCCCAAATGAGGCTGGCATCGCCTGTCGCGAGATACCTCTCCCGAGTGTGGACGAACGGTGCGTCCCAGCTCCACCCATCGGTGCCAGTAACTCGGACGCCCCGGTCCAGCAGATACATGGTGGCCTCGTGACCCATGCCGCAGCCGGCAGTCACATAGTCATCCGCGCCGTAGCGCATGCCCGCGCTCGTGTTAATCACGACAATCTCGAGGGGCGATAACTCGTGTCCGATGCGAGCGAGTTCTGTCGCGACGTCCGCTCCCGTCACGACGTAACCGTCTTCAAATTCCGTGAAGTCGAGTTTTACGCCTGGCTGGAAGCACCAGTCGAGAGGCACCTCGTCGATAGTAATGGCGCGCTCACCGTGGTTCATCGTCGACGCGAAGTGGTAGGGCGCGTCCAAGTGCGTGCCATTGTGGGTAATAAGTTCGATCCGTTCGATGGCCCACGCCTCGCCGTCTGGAAGGTCATCGGCCTGCAGGCCGGGGAAGAAGCTCTGCAGGTCGGGAACCGAAGTCCGATGGTCGATGTAGTCGATGCGAGGTCTATAAATCGGCGGGTCGGAGACCACGTCATTCTCGAGATATATCGAAAGGTCTATGATGCGGCGTGCCATCAGAAATCCACCCGGTCGCCGCCCTTGAGATCAAGCATCTCACGCGCCTCGGCGGGAGTTGCTGGTTCGTGACCCATCTCGGCAAGAATACGGACAATCTTCTCGACCTGCTCGGCGTTCGACGCGGCCAAGCGCCCTTTGCTGATGAAGAGGCTGTCCTCGAGTCCGACCCGTACGTGCCCCCCTAAGAGCGCGGCGTGAGTGACGAATGGCATCTGGTGGCGCCCAGCGGCGAGTACGGACCACTTGTAGCTCTCGCGGCCGAACAGTCGGTCGGCGGTTTCCTTCATGAACATCAAATTCTCGGGGTCAGCGCCGATACCTCCGAGCACGCCGAAGATCATCTGAAGGAAGAAGGGCTGGCGAATCAGTCCCCGGTCGAGAAAATGCGCCACCGAATACAGGTGTCCGACGTCGTAGCATTCGTGCTCGAAACGCGTCCCCGCGCCACCGAGCGTCTCGAGGATGTAAGCGATGTCACGGAAGGTGTTTCGGAAGATGAAATCATCAGAATTCGCGAGGTAGGGCTGCTCCCACGGGTGCTTCCAGTTGGAAAAGCGGCCAGCCGCCGGAAAGAGGCCGAAGTTCATGCTTCCCATGTTGAGAGAGCACATCTCAGGCGCGAACCGGAGCGCTCCCATGAGTCGCTCCTCAACCGTCATCGACGGCGCGCCACCGGTCGTGATATTGATCACGGCGTCGGTGCGCTGTCTAATCGACGGCAGGAAACGCGCGAACACGTCCGGATCCCCGGTTGGCTCACCGGTCTGTGGGTTGCGGGCGTGCAGGTGGATCACTGCAGCCCCCGCTTCCGCGGCCGCGACGGACTGGTCCGCAATTTCCTCCGGTGTAACCGGAAGCGCGTCCGACATGGTTGGCGTGTGGATCGCACCGGTGACGGCACAACTGATGATGATCTTGGCCATTGGTTCCCGCTCCGTCTCGGATCGCTCAATATTCTTCCATGAGGGCTATCGTCGCCCGATGCAGCAGGCCGCCGGGATCCGCATCGAGCGGTGCCGTCCCCAACCACTGCGCCATCTCCCACGTCCCGATTTGCAACGAACTGTCGACGACAAATTTTGCACGGTCGAAGCGGCGCGCCATGAATTCGTCAAAGGCGCTCGCGACCGAGCCATCGCCGCCCAGCAGCTCCCCGAGCAGAACCGCGTCCTCAATCGCCATCGCGGCGCCCTGTGCGAGGTGCGGCGTGGTGCTGTGGGCGGCGTCCCCAATCAAAATCGCACGTCCGCTGTGCCAAGGGCTTTGCAACAGCATGGATTCCATAGGCCGATAAATAACGCCCGCAGGATCAACTATCTGCTCCTTCAGCGGAGTGATCGGCCCTGAGTAGGACTCCAGCCGAGCACGCATGAACTCGGCCATCCGGTCACCCTCGAACCTCGGGTTGCCAGGCTCCGCTGTCACGACCAGCATATACATAAGGTCCGCCGTCATCGGGACCAGTCCGACCTTGCTGTTTGGACCGAAGTAGAGCTCGCCCCACGCCATCGAGGCGGGCCGGGGCAGGTTATAGCGCCACACGCCTTGGCCGGTGAATTGTGGCCGCCCTGCGCTGGGAAACAGCTGTCGTCGGATGTCCGAGTTGAGCCCGTCGCTCCCAATCACGATGTCGTAGCTCGCCTCGCGGCCGTTTCGAAACAGGACGTCAATTGCTTCGCCATTGTTCGTCATCATTTGGATCGTGTCGCCGAGAAGCATGCGGACGCCGGACGCCCGAGCCGCTCCGCTCAGAATTTCGTGCAGCCTAGGACGCGTAATGCCATTCACGGGCGGATATCGGTCGTCGGCAGCATTCGTGTTCGGCGCATCATTCAGAGGATTTCCGGCTGCGTCGAAGATCCGCCAGCCAGGAAAGGGGGCTCCGGCTTTCACACAGGCCTGTGCCAATCCGATCTTAGCAAGCGCACGCAACGTGTTGTTCGGTTGGATGATCCCGACGCCGTAGACCGAAAGCTCTTCCTGGAGCTCGACAATCTCGACGTTTATGCCCTTTCGCGTCAGCGCGACGCCGGCCGTGAGTCCGCCGATGCCGCCACCCACAATTAGGACGTTGCGAACCACGGCCATCAGTGTGACTCCCCGGCCGGAAGGCCCGTTATATAACGGACGTCCCAGGTCGGCTCCTTTTGCAGAAAGGGCGGAAGATTGTGGACAAAGTGAGAGTAGGCGAAGAGCGGGTTGTCCCAGCTGCGCGGCACCCAGCTGTCATCGACATAGTCGCTGTCTGCTCCATATTCTGCTTCGCCGCCGGCTGGACTCTCCAAGTAGTAGAAGAGCGCGGAGTCGACGCGGTGGCGCCCCAGGCCGAGCTGCGACGGTGGCCAGCCCCGCCTAGCCATGTAGTTGGCACCAACCATGATCTCGTCGATGTCCTCGACGCCAAAGTTCGCGTGGTGGAACCGCAGCACTCCATCCATCCCCGGGATAGGCGCGTTCGCGTTCAGAAGGAGTATGTTGTGGTGGTTGTTCGCGCCATCGGCGCGAAGATACATACCGAAGCCGCGCTGGCTGTCCGAGAGGCGGAAATTGAGGCGCTCGATCATGAAAGCGTGTGCCTCCTCAAAGCCGGGCACGGCGAAGACGACGTGCGCGATGACCTTTGGCCGGGCGCGAAGCCGCCACTTGCGGTGGCGGTTGAGCCGGTGGACGTGCCCGGGCGCATTAACGGGATCGGGTGCGCAGAGCACGGGTCGTTTTGCGAACAGCCGCAGGCCCATTGCAACGCCGAAGTTCGTAACAAAGCGCGCCGTGCCGTCATCCGAAACAGCAACATTAAGGTCGCGGCGCAGTCCCCCGATTAGCCTGTCCAGCGATTCTTGCGTGTCGACTCCCCAAATCACCTCGTGCACGCCCGAGCCTTGGACACGGGAGGTCGCCGGAATGAGCTGATGCCCATGAGGAGCTAGGATGACGCGCGAACCCTCTGGCAAAGTGAAGACCGCGATTTCGCCGCAGGACGTCTGCTCAAGACCGAAGTCTGTGAAAAAGCGGGTCGAGTCTTCCGGCTCGTTGACCGCATACAGAAGGGACTCGATACCCATGATTGCCACGTCCCGTCTCCGTATTTTTAGTGTTCGGTCTGATCGCAAAAAGTACCGACGACGGGAAATCGGCTTCTCCGATTGGAACAATGTCCGACAGTTATGGGGAATGAACATGCCCGTCACGCCACCGTGTCGCGTCCTCGTCTCACCAGATGCCACCTCCATAACCGTCAGATCGTCCGCAAGTTCACTGACCAGACGGGTTCGTCATTTCGCCTGGATCAACCGAAGCCGGAGCCTTGCCAAGGATTTTGAAAGGACAAGGCCCTCAGCGACAGCCATCTGCTTTGCCTCCGCTGCACTCGTCCTCATCAGATGCATCGTAACTACCCCCAGAAGGTACGTGCGATCAGGCTGCGATGCGTGTTGCGCGGCGATCTGGATCGGAATCGTGTTGCCTCATGAGAACATGTTCCCGAGCGGTGCTGGCGTTGCCTCACCTGAATGTTCCCTAACTTACGCCGCCGTCTCGGTCCATCCTGGCTGAAGGGGTGCTACGCAGCGTAGCCGTAGGCGAAGCGGAGTAGCACCCCTTCAGCCATCGGCAATCACTTGGGTTGCCATCCCATCGATTCCGGTGGGCACGGCGGACGAACCAGTAAAAACGAGTGCACAAGCCTGCTCCGATCGCCAGATCTTCAATCGGCGCTGGACAGTCCGCAACAGGCCTTCCGGATAATCGCCCGGCTGCTTGGCTTGCAGCTTTTCGAGCAATTCCCTGCCTGTTCGCCACGGCTCCTCCTCGAACCAGCGCTTCAACTGCTCGGTCGCTTTGATCAACGGATCTGGGCGACGACGACCACGCTTCGCTTGCGGCTTGTTCGAGTCTGTCGGCCGGGTGTCGCCGCTCTGCCATGCCGTTCGCAGGCTGGAGAGGAAGGCGTCCAGCGGCGGCGCGGACGGCTCTTCTGTCATCGCCGCCGGGCTTGACGCGTCGGCGAGCGCGACCAATCGTTGCTGCGCGGCCCTGATATCGCGAAGCAGCCGCACCGGGTCGAGGTCGGCAAAGATCTCGCGCAAACGCGCCCGGGAAGCATCGGTGGTCCGGGGATCGTCGAGTAACCGCTGATACGGCGTCGCCGGCGCATGATAGCGCTTATGGACCCGCGCACCCTCCCGGTGCTTCTCGGCAAGCTTGGCCGAGGGCTGGAAGAAGTTCACGAACAATCGCGCAGCCGCATACAGATCGGCCAGCGCTGCAGTGGCAGCCGGGCCCTCGAACCGGCGATAACCGACCAGGCGGCGCACCACCGATCCGTTCTTCTGCTCAACCCATGCTTGGTCATTCTTTCGGTAAGGGCGACAGCGGGTGAAGACGATATTCGACGCCGCGCAATAATCGCGCACCGTCTCGTTGATGAAGACGCTGTCGTTGTCGGTATCGAAGCCCAGCAAAGCAAAAGGCATCAGCTTGCGTATCTCAGTAAGAACCGCGACCACCAACGTCTGTTCACGTACCAGCAACGGCGCGCACTCGGTCCACCCGCTCGCAATATCGGTCAACGTGAATGTCCACGCAAAGCTTCCCTTCGCGACCGGTCCGCTGTGCGACACCAGATCAGCTTCAAGATACCCCGGTGCCGGGTCACCCCAGTCATCGAACGTCCGGATCGGCACGCTACGCTTTAGTTCGCTGCCAGCAACGCCCCGGCGCCTTGGCTTACGGGTGGCGGCTTTCACATCGCGCAACGCCCGATCAATCGTCGCCGCACTCATCGATGTCAGCTTCGCCTTTATGTCCGACTCCACGTCCAAATGCCCATGGCGCTCCATTGCCTCCAGCAGGATCGGAATGAGCGGGCGCAGCCGTTTGCTGCACAAACGGTCGGCAGCTTCCCACAGCACCACCAACGTCGTCCTGACCGCCTCATTATAGATCCTGCGCTCAATACGGGCACCGCCAACCTTCGCCGGCCGATTGTCCCGCAATACACGCATCGCATGCTTGCGGTGAAATCCCGTCACCGCCACGAATTCATCGAGAACACGCCCTTTGCTCCGCCGATCCGCAGATCGGTAACGATCACCAACTGCCTTAACCAACTCCGCGCGCGTCGCCATATGCCGTGTGCTCGGGCAGCATCGATCGACGCAGCGCAAAGTGCCGTGTGGGGCTGACGACGAACAGGCGCTGACCGAGGACATCATCGCGCTCGCCAGGCAATATGGTCGGTATGGTTATCGTCGGGTGACGGCGCTG